>JAUMXP010000203.1 GCA_030529125.1 Eubacteriales bacterium
TCCAGTTGACCCAACAGAGGAACCAACTGTTCCAGCTCCAGCTACATCTGATGAGCCATCAACAGATGACAACGGTCAGGGCGGTACAGGTACACAGACAGGTTCAACAACAGTTGCTGTTGCTTACCTCGTAGTACTCCTCATGGCTGCTGCTGTAGTTATCTTTGCTAGAAAGAGAAAGTTCAACTAATTGTCCTCAACTACTTGAATAACTCTTAATAGTTAACTAAAACTTATACCCCCTTCGGTTTCGGAGGGGGTTTTGTTTTGCATTTCTATGATATTTCTATGAAAATTCTGCTAAATATCGATAAAACAAGCATTTCTTTTGTATATTAACAATTTATTTATTGAAATATGACTTAAGTTGATATATAATATATATATGTTTTATTGAAAGGATGTTATTTATGAAAAAAGTACTATCTTTAGTAATGATATTACTTCTTCTTATGTCTTACGCAGTTGTTGCAGCTTCCGCTGTAGATTCAGCAGAAACCCAAGTATCTGTTAAGAAGGGTGACGAGGTTGTATATACTCTAAAACTCACTGTGCCAGAAAAGGTTGTCGGATGTGACTTCTCTGTTTACTATGATTCTTCTGTATTAAAGATCAAAGAGTTCGCTGATTTCACAAACGACTATAACGAAGATAACCACCAGGCTGTTATCAACGCTAACCTTAAAGATGAGTTTATCGCTAACTGGTCTATCTTAAAGGGTGTAAAGTTCAACGACAATAATACTGTATGTAAGATTAAGTTTGAAGCTAGCAAAAATGCTAAAACACACATCTCATACTATGTTCGTTATCTGTATCCTGAGTCTTTACAGATGTTCACAGACTATAAGTTCACATGCTCTGTTGAAGTAAACGGCAAGGCTGTTATCGAGAACGAAGCTCCTGAGCTGAACGTTAAAGAAGAGCAGCCACACGGCCAGTTCATTAACTCTGTAACTGGTGATAGCAAAGATGCTGATATCAACACAGCAGATAAGGACAAGACACCTGAAAAGAGTGAGGATGACGTAACAGTATCAAACGAGCCTGATGTTAACAAGCCAGATGACAAAGGCGAGGATAATAATACAGATCCTGACGCTACTGGACCTGATGACGAGACAACAGTGACTAATTCTGAAATAACAGAAAATACTGAGAGCACTCCATCAGAAGCAGAAGATGGTGGTATCTACACATCTATCTGGTTCTGGGTTATTATCGGTGCTATTGCTCTTAGCGTTATATTAGTTGTTGTTTATTTCGCTCTTCGCAAGGGTAGTAAATAATATTTAACTTAAATATTCAAAAGGCGGCCTTTTGGTCGCCTTTTTGTATTGAAATATACCTTTTTTTGATATATAATTATGTCATCAAAATATTGGAGGAAATATTATGAAAAAAATTATTTGCTTAGTTTTTGCTACTTTAGTGCTTATGATGTCAGCTTTCACTTTCTCAGTAAGTGCTGAAGATACTACAAGCCCTGATTATATTTATTTCCAGGTACCTACTGAACCTACTGTTGCTTGGAAGAATTTCTCGCTTGTTTACTGTCACATCTGGTCAGAAGGCAACGATGGCGCTGACTTCTACGCTTGGCAGGCTAAAGACGAGCGTTGTGAAGATTTAGGAAATGGTTACTGGAGATATGATATTACAAAACTTGATTTTAAAGAGGATTCTACATACTCACTCATTTTCTCTAATGAAAACGGTATGCAGACATACAATCTCTCTTTCACATCAGCTTGTAAGGGTGACATCGTTGTCTGTGAAGGTGATATGTGCGTAAATCCGGTTGACTCTGAGAAGAACTGTGCTGTAGCTCGCTGGATGGAAAACAAAGATAAGGTTTTCCCAAGTGCACAGATCGGTTCTGATGGCGCAATGCTCGACCCAGACGGTGTGTTCAATGCAGACATCGACCGTAAGTGGGGTAACAGCGATGGCGTGACTGTAGCTATGCCAGAGGTGGTTGTTCCTACTGAACCTGAGACAGAACCTGAGACTCAGGCACAGACAGAAGCTCAGACTGAAATTACAGACGCAGACGACAGTGAAGATAGCTATCTTGTCTGGTATATTGTTGGTGGAGCTGCAGTTGTAGTTATCCTTCTTGTAGTTGTTTTATCAATTGTTATCTTTAAGAAACGCATTAAATAATGCCAATAAATTACAATAATTAAGCTAAATATTTGATTTGTGCAAAATCACAAATGGACAAGCATAAAGTTTGTGTAAAATTCCTTGTTATTTTGCTAATTAAATATTGAAATTTTGTAATCTTTGAAGTATAATTTATATGCTAAGGTGGAATATCTTTAGGATAATTCTAACAATTAACTATTTTGGAGGAGATTTTTATGTTCAAAAAAATTATGAGCTTAATGCTCGCAGTTGTTATGCTTATGAGCGTTGTAGTTATCTCTGCTTCT
>JAUMXP010000043.1 GCA_030529125.1 Eubacteriales bacterium
CTAAATCAACATCAACTCTGAATCCATCATAATAATGGGTTGCATAATCATTCATCACAGTTTCGCTGTCTCTAATCTCTTCACCATATATGCTTTTGACTTCATCAAAATCTTTTCCTAAACCCGACTCGGAAAATCTTAAATCAAAAATTGTTTCATCATCTTTTGTAAGATAAACCTGTCCGCCTATATCCCACATGGAACTTTCGTTTTTACTGGTGATAGTAGTTTCCAAGTAGATTTCGTTTTCTAATAACTTAATTTTACCTGTACCACTATTTCCCCATCCGTCATCATCAAATGTAAAAGTACCAACACCATCAACAATTTGAGTATTAACATTACTAATAATAGCAATACGGTTATGCGGAGCAGATGAAATTTTTGTATAAGTGAATCGCACCAAGTCGTCATTGACAGATACAACCTCGACCATACGACCACCCTCTAGTGCTATGCTATCCGCATTTGTGCCTTCATCACACCATATGCCCATATATGACGAATAATCTATTTCGCTCTGTGACGGTGTAGAACTCTCTGAAACAGTTTCGCCTAAGACTTGTTCGCCTGAGTTGCTGTTAAGAGCGTGTAGGACAAAATAGAGTAAAAGTGAAACAATGAGCACCGCTACTATCGCTAAAACAGGAATAAGTACGTTTTTCTTTTTAGACTTAATCTCTGTCCCTGTTTTTACATCAATCAGCTTAGTCATACAATACGGACAAAAGACCGATTCTTGTGGCAACTCCTTGCCACAATTTTTGCAAAACTTAGTGCTCATATTCTCACCCCATCTCTAAATAACATTATACATAACAGCTCATAAAAGCACAAGAAAAAAGATAGCCCTATAAAGAGCTATCTTAATTAGTTATGGTATATACGGGAAAAAGTGCCAGGTTTCTATTTCCTCTCTATCGTGATAGTATAGTGTTACATCATCAAAACGACCGTCCTGACCTCTACCTAACTGTTTGCGTACTTCTTCGTCTGACATATCAGGATATATTGCTTGTACTACATCTACAGCTTTGTCTGGTATTCCGTTATCAGTATAGCATGTCATATACACACTTGATGCATAACAAGGATAATTTCCAAAACTAACATCAACTGATATGTAAAAATCGCCTTCATATAATACATATCCTTCTTCGTTCTTTTCAAAATCATCCACACTCAATGTGTAATTACTGTTTTCGTTATATCTATCTACGAAATTTGAAAGCGTAAACGTAAATACAGTTTCACCATCTTCATTCTTTGTGACAACTGAATCGCCAGAAACAAGCAAAACTACAGTCACTATAGCAACAATAACAACCACTATAGATAATAGCAGAGCTAATAACCGTTTACTCATAAATGACTTTTTAGATGAACTCTCTTTTGGTAAATCAGCTACACTCTGATTAGGTTTCGGTGCTACATTCAATGTGTTAACGCTATTTCCGCATTTGGAGCAAAACATAGCGCCGTCAGCTAAATTGTTTCCGCACTTTTCACAATATGGCATAAAACTACCCCCTTTTTACAAATCCTATTTTTTATTCTTTAGGTATGATAGTCCAGCTCTGAAGACCTTCGTTCTTTTCACAGGTAATCTCAACATCTTTATATGTCGATGTACCATGATCTTCTGCATCCCACAGAGCCTTATTTGTGTCTAGAGTCGGGTCTTCAGGATACAGAGCTCTCAACAAACATAATACACCAACCGGAAGATCAACTGAATCATAATACACAGACATAAAGATCTTATTTAAATTAGCACCACCCTTATCAGAATGTAAAAAGAACATACCCTGTCCAACATTCAGTGTATAAAACTCATATTCATCAACATATTCAAAATCACTTTTTTTCATCTGCAAAGTGTTCACGCTACTATCGTCGTATGCGTTAACTTCATTATTGTATTGAGTCAAATATTCATCAACGGTTGCTACAAACACTTTCTCACCGTTATCATTTTCAGTAACGATTGAATCGCCACAACCCACAAGCGACATAAGTGTAGCAGTAATTAATAGCAAAGCAATCATTGATGTAGCTATTCTTTTAATGCGACTTTTGCTCTGTACAGTATTGTTTGTCATTTTTTGTACCACCTTTTCTTTTTTAATATCAAGATATTTGTGTAAATTAATTTTAGCACTTTTACTGCTCATAGTCAATAAATAATGCTTATAGTAAATTTATTTTTTTGATAAAAAAGCATAGAATAATTGTATATAGCATTTTTGAGGTACACTTATGAATAAGAATATAGACTATGTTGCTCTGGGCAAGAAAATAAAAGAAAAACGAATAGAGAGAAAACTCACGCAAGAACAGCTTGGCGAAATATGCGAACTATCAAGTGCTCACATCGGACATATTGAGAGAGGCACTAGAATACTCTCTGTTGATGTACTCTTTAGAATCTCACAAGCACTCAAAGTAAGTGTCGATTACTTGCTTTTTGACTCGGTTAGTGAAGACAATATTTTAAGCAGCATCTCACCTATACTTAATGACGCTGACAAAAAGAAAGCTCAAGCGTTTTTAAACACTGTCAAAGTGTTAGCACAGAACATTGATGAACTGTAAATAGATAAAAGTAATGCCCCTGACTAAATTATAGTCAAGGGCATTTGTTTTGTCCTGTGCTGTCAGCACAGTAACTCATAAATTTCGTTTTAGTTCAAGTGCAGTTTGATAACGATTGTTAGGAATGGTCTGGGTGCATTTTACGATAACCTTTTTCAGCCTGCCGTTATGAAGTTTTCTCTCAGGTGGCACACCTGTGAGCATAACATTCATCAACACACCCAAGGCATAAATGTCAGTTCTCTCATCCGTCTGGTTAAGTCCGTACTGTTCAGGCGCGGCATAGCCAGTTGTTCCTAAAATACGGGTATCTTCACTGCGCTGATACTTATAGATACGAGCAGCATCAAAGTCAATGAGTTTCACATTACCGCTACTGTCAATCATAACATTCTCTGGTTTAATGTCCTTGTGGATAATGTTGTGAGAATGTAGAAAACTCAGAGCATCGCACAGTTTTGATACAACTGATTTCACACCGCTTACAGTATAAAGACCGTCCTCTAAATACTCGCTTACTGTCTGCCCATCGATAAACTCCTCTAAAACGACAACTGAGTTTTCAGTCTTATACGCCTCGTATACATTTGAAATGTTTTCGTGAAATATAGATTTCAAAATTGCGTAAGCCTCTCCTGTACCATCTATAGAGCGTTTAATGAGTTGTTTTTTGAGTTTCTTGTGCTGATAAACACAAATCTGCTTTTCTTCAGTGTTTTTTAGTACTTTCACAAGCTCATATTCACTTTTAAATACGTCGTCTAAAAATTTATCTTGCATTATCTCTGCTCCGATTTATGTTGCTAAACAGATTATAGCATGTTAGAATTGCTTTGAACAGATAAATTTAGGAAGTGGTAAGATGAAAAGCAAAACTACAACGCAGTTGCTAAAAGAACTGCAAGGCTTCAAAACATTTGAAGAATACGAGAACGCTAACAAAGATTATATGATAAGCAAGAGTCTATCAGAATACCTGACCGAACTGATAGACGAGAAAAACCTCACAAAAGCGGAGGTTATCAAAAAAGCTCAGCTTAACGAAAACTACGCATATCAGCTACTATCAGGACTAAAAGCTAACCCAAAAAGAGATAAACTCATCTGTCTGTGTATAGGAATGGAGTTAAGTGTCGATGAAACCAACAGCATACTAAAAATAGCAGGACTCTCACCACTATATCCAAGAGTAAAAAGAGATTCAATCATCATTCTCTGTATGAACAAGGAAAAGTCAGTAATAAAAATAAACGAAATGTTGTTTGAAGCAGGAGAAGAAACTCTTAACTGATTCATTAAAGCTAAATATACACATCAACACTATGGAGAACAGCATGAATAATATTATCGAAATAACAGATTTTAATGCACCCGAGCTGGACGTGTATGCACGGCTGACCGAAGCTCAGCTGTTTAATAAAGAATTCCCCGAAAAAGGCTTGTTCATCGCAGAAAGCCCTAGGGTGATAGAGCGCGCACTTGACGCAGGATATGAGCCTGTCTCCTGCCTTATGGAGAAAAGGCATATTGATGGTGAAGGTAAGCATATTCTTGCAAGGATTAAAGACATCCCTGTGTATTGTGCCGAACTTGAGGTTCTTACTCAGCTCACAGGCTTCAAGCTGACGAGAGGTATGCTATGCGCTATGAAGCGAAAGCCACAGCAAAGTGCAAGTAAAATCTGCAAAGACAAAAGTAGAATTGTAATTCTCGATAAGGTTATGAACCCAACTAACGTTGGTGCAATAATCCGCTGCGCTGCCGCGCTTGGAATGGATGCAGTACTCCTGACTCAAGGTTGCTCTGACCCGCTTTACAGACGTGCCGCAAGAGTCAGCATGGGCACAGTGTTTCAGATTGACTGGACGTTTTTACCTGATGACAGTCTGGATGAAATAAAAGCTCTGGGTTTCAAGACTGTTGCTATGGCGCTTAAAGACAACTCTATTTCTATAAGCGATCCAAGGCTCAAAAAAGAAGACAAGCTCGCTATTATTATGGGAACAGAGGGCGACGGGCTTGCAGATACAACCATTGATAACTGCGATTACACCGTAAAGATTCCTATGTATCACGGCGTTGATTCGCTCAACGTTGCCGCTGCATCGGCAGTAGCATTCTATGAGATGAGCAAAAAAGCAAGTAAATAAGCAGATAATAAAAAACAAGCGTTGCAGTTTGAAGGAGTAAATCTTTGTTCTCCCTCATCTGCAACGCTTTTTTGTTGTGATTTTTTATGCGATTTTGTAATAAGGTCGGTGAATTCCCCAATCCTATCGTTAAATTATAGGGCTATCGCTAAACGACCGAATCATTTGTCATCTATTAATAAGCAAAAACAATAGCAAATTAAGCCATTGAACCTTGTGAGCTTTTCAAAGTTGTAATTCAGCAGGTAAATGAAACAATTTAACCCATTGAAAAATCATTAATATAATGATATAATAGTAATTAATCTCCAAATAACGAGTAGAAAATATATAATTTCTGCTAGCTTGTGTGTTATTCTGCAAGTGCAGATAAGCCATATAGCACAAAATAGAACGCAAGATTTATGAATAACGACAGAACTATTATGAAAGTTTTTTTGATCACCAGATATTCCAATATACTTACGATAAATAAACAGGGAGGATAAAAAATGAAATCAAACATTTGTAATATTAATAAAGGTGGACTTGGTCTTGAAGCCATTTTGAGTGAAGTAGAAAAGGTTTCAAATTACAACGGATTGCAAAAAAAGGAAGCGCTTCGCCTTCGCTTGCTCGCTGAGGAACTTACAGGTATGTTGCCTGAACTCGTCGAGAATTTCGATGGATATTTTTGGCTTGAAAACAACGAAAATAAATATGAACTTCACACTGTTTTTTCCGTCGACAGTTTGAGCAAAGAAAAAAAGCAAACATTAATCGATATGTCCGCAACAAAAAAGAATGCTGCAGCTTCCGGCTTTATGGGAAAAATCCGTGACATTGCAGAAAATATGTTACTTTATTCAGAAGATCCAAACGCTAACAACTGCTACGGAATTGAGTTTTTACACGATTACGATGTTGCAGATGTTTATTATTCATATGCATGGACCCTTGAACATTATATTGAGCAACAGAAACAGGAACCTGTTAGCAATAATGAGGAATGGGATCGCCTTGAAAAGTCGATCGTAGCTAAACTTGCAGATGATGTTATAGTAGGCGTAAAAGGCCGAAAGGTAGAAATCATTATAAAAAAAGAATTTTAAGGAGAAAGCTATTATGAAAATTAATCATTATAGAGAAGCAGAAAAACTTACGGTTGCTATTGAGGGTAAGCTTGATACCACAACTGCACCAGAATTTGAAAAAACACTTGGCGAGATTTTGGACGGAGTATCTGAGCTTGTATTGGATATGACAAATCTGGAGTACATTTCTTCAGCAGGTTTACGCGTAATATTAAAGGTACAAAAAGTAATGTACAACCAAGGTAAAATGAAACTACTCGGTGTGAACGAAACTGTAATGGAAGTTTTTGAGATTACCGGTTTTTCCAATATCCTTAAAATTGTATAAAAATGTTAATGTAGCATAACCGTCTTTCCATATTGCAGACATCATAAGAATCCTTAACAAATATCAGCATTTTTCTGTACTGGATGGTTTTTGCTTATTTTCACTTTTTAACACTCTCAAAAAATACTTTTGTAAAAATTTAAAACTACTTCAAAACAAACGAATTTATATATTAAATTTTAGTTTACATATCAATAGATTACATAAACCAACAGTAAAGGGGATGCCTTGCTAGCGTCATTGCATAGCGAGACATCCCCTAAAAATATGCATTTTTTTACTTTTAAACTGAGATATAAAACAAAAGATACGTCTATTCACCTGTCTACCGCAGCCTAACAGCAGACCTACTTATTCACAAATACAGTATTCATAAGATTTATTACTCTATCTCAAGAACATCTGAAAATCCTGTCATTTCCAGGACTTCCATTATACTTTCACCGACATTTATGAGTCTGAGGAATCCTACTTTTAGCATTTTTTATGGGTATTAAGCAACACTCTGAGCCCTGCGCTCGAAATATACTCCAATCCTTTCATATCCATAATAATGCCTGACGCACCACCAAACAGAAGTCCAATAATTATCTGTTTTGCTAAATAAGGCATCTTTTTTGCAAATGGGCGTCTGTCTGCAAGATAAACGATCAGCACAAGAACACAGTTGAGCAATATTGGTATTGATAACTTCATTGACGTACCTCCTGTCAGATACTAAGCGAATTTGTCCCTATAATAAACTCAGGAAGCAAATCGCGTAAACACTTCCAAAAAATCATAATATCAGTAACAAATTTATTATACCACATTAAACAAATCCTTCGCAATATTAACTTGTTGGCTACTACGCATCACCCTCGCTGTCGTCGAGATAAAAAAGCAGCAGCCCGATGCTGTAAGAAGTAATATATTTGCGTTTTGATATTGATTTATTTTTAGACGGGTATATAATTAAATTAATAAATAATCAGGGGATGTTCATATGAAGAAAGCAGTGATATGGGTCGCTATTATTTCCGTCTTAACAACTGCTATAATTATAACGGCAGCACTTTTGTTTATTCCGTGTAATCACGAGTGGATAAACGCTACCTGCACAGAGGCTAAAATCTGTGTTAAATGTCAAGAAGTCGAGGGTAAACCACTGGGTCACAACTGGGTTGAAGCTTCCTGCGAGAGTCCAAAAACCTGCTCTATGTGCCAGCTAACCGAGGGTGAAAAGTTAGAACACAACTGGGTTGATGCCACATGTGAAGATCC
The DNA here is from genome assembly GCA_030529125.1 of Eubacteriales bacterium. Taxonomy (GTDB): domain Bacteria; phylum Bacillota; class Clostridia; order Oscillospirales; family Acutalibacteraceae; genus Ruminococcoides. Next base: position 7,410 of record JAUMXP010000043.1, read on the forward strand.
TAAAACCTGCTCTCTATGTCAGAAAACTGACGGTGAACCGCTAGGTCACAGTTGGAAAAAAGCTACCTGTGAAAAGCCGAAAACTTGTAAGGTCTGCGACAAACAAGAGGGCAAGCCAAAGAGTCACGAGTGGGAGCAAGCGACTTGTCAGAAACCGAAAACATGCTCTGCATGTGGCAAAACTGAAGGAAGCGCGACTAATCATTACTATGCACCGGATCCAGCGTTTAACTACAGCTATGATGCATGTATATATTGTCACGAATTCGAACCTAATGTATGGTGTCCTCAGTGTGGTTGGTCGATGTTCACAACCGGTGTGGGAACTGACGGAATCACATGTCCTGACTGCGGATATAAAGTTCTTTAATAAAACAAGCGTTGCATTTAAGGGTGTCCTTAGTGCAACGCTTTTTTGTTTTATGATAGATATATTTTTATCTGTGGATATACATTCTGGTCATGTCAGGTTCGCCATCACCCTGCACCATGCAGAGGAACTCCCAACCATATCGCTCATAAAAGCCTGTGTGGTCGGTAACCAGATATGCTGGAGAAATACCCTTTGAGCGCAGATCTTCAACAGCCATATTAAGCAGCTGACCTGCTATACCCTGCTTGCGGTATTCTTCTTCTGTATATACAGCGCAGACATTAGGAGTTAAGTCCTTGCGGTCGTGGAAGTCGTTTTCTATAACGCCAAGACCTGCAACAATTTTATCGCCATCTAAACAAAGGTACCAGCCGTATTCTGTACTATTGCTTAGATACTCATCCATACACTCAAGGTATGCGCTTTCAGGTACTCCCCATTTGCTGTGAAACCAGTTAGCAGCATTGTTTTTAATTTCTGGACAATCTCTGAGAGTTATGTATTTTAGTTCGTTCATAATCATCTTCCTTTTCTAATTATTCATAAGTGTTTTATAGTCAGTGAATTAAAGCGTTACATTCAGTGACACAAAACACCAATATAACGCTTAATTTTACTTATTTTTTGTATTAACTTTTGATATTTTCAGGATTCTTTCATATTTTTCTACGCTGTGTTTATCCATGGATTTTTTGTTATCATAGGCTGATTTGAGCAAGTCGCGTTTTTTGTACAAGCCGTAGAAGAACCTATGAACAAAGCTAAATGGATATAGAATTGGAAAACGCTTCAAAATCGGATAGCGCTTTTTCATAGCTACAAAGCTCATGCCCTTTGTTTCTTTGAGATGTTCAAAGCTACTGTCATATCTGGCTGTTTTATTGACTTCGCTCAGGTACACAGTGTTTGAGCTTTTGCCGAATACGCCGCTGTCAAAGATAAATTCTATGACTTCTTGAATATCTTCATCTGCGCGCTCTTGCTCAAACAAACACCTGTTGATTTGTGTCACAACAGAGTCAAAACCGTCTAAACTGAGCGCTATCAACATCTCAGATATATAGTCAAAATCAAGGGTTGCATTCTTTCTCAACAGATAAAGGTCTAAAAACATCCTGACCCCTGCACCCGACTGAACAAAGTGCTTGTAAAGATGACACAGCACGTAAATATAGCAGTCTTCATTACTTAGAGTACAGCTATTATCACTTGCGTTTATGGTTTTATCTGCCATGCTCTTTAGTATAGCTTTTTGCTTTTTGCCAAAACCCCCAAGGTTTGTGTGAAGTTCTACGTAATAACGTGGCTCTTTTTTATATATGAACTCATGGTCTTCGTATGAATGGTCAAAAGCAAAGCCGTTGTCAGTCAGCACTTTATCTGCTGATTCAATATCCTTTTTCTCAACATAAATATCAATGTCGTTTGAAGTGCGGACAATATTATCAGGATAAAAATTCTTAAGCTGAGTGCCTTTTAAAACTATGTGGCGTATCCCTTTTGAAAGCAAGCTACTACTGATACTGTCGCTCATCAGATCATACTTGAGCTGTCTGAATACCGCACGATTCACCATTTCGCTGAATTTAACTGATTTTTCTTTAGATAAAAGCGACTCAAAATCATTTTTGTCGACAACATAGTCAAAGAACGTGATAAGATTATGAGCTTTTAAAAAACTTATTCTGTTTTCTACGTCCTGTGCTTTTTCGCATTTTTTAACTGATGTATGTTTGTTATTAACTGCATCAGCAACACACTTACACACGATGTATCCGTTTTTAATATAGTTACTGTTCATTCTTATCCTCGTTTGCCGTGGAATAATACGTATAACCTTTTCAGTATCTTTTTAGTAAAGAAAGAAAAGCACCAAACACGTGAATACAATCTGTACGAAAGCTTACTGACTTTGTATTCTTTGTCCTTTCGTGAAAACTCGGTCATTTTGCCGATTATCTGGTGTTTTTCTACTTTTTCAAGGACAAAGTCATTATCTCCGCAAAAGTAGTATACTCCGTCTTTTATCTTAATAATTCTATGCAACACAAGCTGTCCATCAGTTCGCTCAAACAGTGCTACATCGTACTTTTTGTACTCATCTGACTTCACTATGTAAGCACTGTCTTTGTGGTTAATAAGTAATGGATACATGCTGTAGCCATGGATTGTAGCACAATAATACCCATGAGTGTTTATTATCTCGCGCGGACTACTCATACAGCATACCTGCATTTCTGACTATGCTGAGAAACTCATCAAAATCTGCTTTAGCTGTATCGATACTAATATCATATTTGTTTGTAATTGCGTTGATAACCTCGTCATATGATATATCATTTTGCAGAAGCTCCCACACAAACGCTCCGCTTTTGTTCATTGTGATAAAAGCGTTGCTCTCGTCTGCGCTGTCATTCACAGACACAGCTATGTATTTATCTGCAAAATTTCTCAGTACAAATTCTGATTTCAGTTTCATTTTATCCTCCAAAAAAATCCCTGTGATAAACATAGTATCACAGGGACCTTTTCATTATTCTAATTCTCCCCAATCGATAAAGCCGTTATCGTGATCACTATCATCATCGAAAGATGCTGATGTAGTAATAACATCTTCTTTACCTATGAATTCAATATCGATCAGGAGTTTTTCGTAAATCTCTTTCATAAACTTTCCTGCTTCCCACTATAATTTATGGTTTAACTATCTGGTCATAATAACCATCAGAATCAATGCTCGGTGGTGTTATGACTATGTCTTCACCAGGGAGTTTGTCGATAATCTGTGCTAACAAAAGCTGAATATTGGTCGCATCTAAAACACTTATTCTGCTGTCACCGTCAACATC
>JAUMXP010000044.1 GCA_030529125.1 Eubacteriales bacterium
AAATTCCAAGGCTCGCAACACAGCCAACTAAACCAAGTGTGCAGTAAATGGTTTGGTAAATGAGTTGTATGGTTCTGTTTTTAATCATAGTCCCTTTTATCCTTTGTTTTTTTAAAATTATACAATTAAATTGAATTTGAGTCAATTACTATATCTGTGATTTGGTAAAACAAGCCTGTAGAATTATAGAAACCCGCCGACAACGCGGTGTAAGCGTAAGCCTTTTTCTCGTGTGCATATTGCTCCTCGTGAATGTTTGACCTGTTGACTTTTCACTTCTTACGATTCGGTTTGAGATAAAGTGTTAAACATAAACTGCTCCCCGCCCTCTTAATCACAACAGCGTATATATGGTACCGGTATTTCAGATGTGGAAGTATGAAGTTCAATAAGTTGTATGTTAATGAAGCTTTTCACGCAGCTTTATATTTCGGAGTCATTATTTGTTTGTATATTACTGTTGTTTGTCAAGCAGGTAAAACAAAAAGGTCCGGTGGTTATTTAAATTTCCCCAGACACCTTTCGATTAACGCTTTTTATTTATGTTTTATGCTTTGGTACATTGCAATTCACATTTTGTGTGTTATAATCTTTATATGTTTATATATGTGATATACAGCACTCAGCTAAAGTCACAAAGTTATAAATTAATAAAGGAGGAAAGCGTATGGTCTTATTCCGACTTATAACGGCGGCTTTGTTGCCGGTTGTTGTAGCTGTGATGTTTTATCTGATTGAAAAGAAGTCTAAGTTTTCTAAATTCCCATATTTTCTAAGACAGGCGATAATCGGACTTAGTTTTGGTTTTATAGCTTGTCTTGCGACTAGTTTCGGCGTTGAAGCTTTTGGTGCAGTCATTAATGTGCGTAATGCCGCACCGCTTACTGGGGGCTTGATTTTTGGTGGACCTGCAGGAATCATCTCTGGTTTAATCGGTGCAATACATAGATTTTTGTACACTGAACTTGAATGTTTGCAGACGGGTTTTTCAGGTACAGGCGAATATACTCAAATCGCGTGTACAATTTCTACAGCCTTATCCGGTATTATTGGTGTTTTGTGTCGAAGGTTTATTTTTGATAACAAAAAAGCAGGTTGGTTTTACGGACTGGCTATTGGAATGTTTTCTGAAATATTTCATATGTTGCTTGTGTTTATTACAAACTCTAACGATATCCACACAGCGTTTGAAGTGGTTTCGGCGGCGTCGACACCGATGATTGCGGCGAATTCTTTGTCTGTGATGTGTACTTGTTTTGTGATTTCGGTAATTGGAAAAGAAGAGAAAGCATTCTCTATTAAAAACCATGGAAACAAACCGCTGACCCAGAGCTTTCAAACCGGTCTTATCATTTGTGTATTGATATCTTTTTTGTCGGCGACTCAGTTTACTGTTAATTTGCAAAATAAAATCGCTGATGCAGACATCGACGATTTGTTGACGCTTAACACTCAAGCGGTGCCTGAAAGTATTGAAGCATCTACAGAAACCTCGTTATCGCAGTATGTGGCGGTTATGGCACGAGGATACTTTAATTCACGCACTAAGGATGCTCAAAAAGATAAGGTGCTTTTTGAAACACTTCAAAAGCAGTTTGGCTTTCACGAAATGCACGCAATAGAAAACGACGGAACCATCTCACAATCAACGATTCACTCGTTGGTAGGCGAGAATATTTTTGGGTACAAAGAGTTTGACTCGATTGAAGACACGGCAGTTAATAAAGCCTTTGTTCAAAGATTTGGACCGTCTGCGTTTGATAATACTCAAATGAGAAAATATGTTGGGTTCAAAGTCAAAGATGGTATGATGTTAGTCGGCTATCTCGAAGATTTTTTGGCATCACAGCTTAAAGCTAATGTTGAAATTGCGTCAGAAAATAGATATGTAGGTCAAACCGGTTTTGTGATTATTACTGACGAAAACAACCTCATAGTCAGCAGTCATCAGGATGAGATAGGCAAACACGCAGATTCAATTGGAATAAAGCTTGGCAATTCTGATGAAAATGCAGTTTTTTCTGCTAATATAAATGGCGAAGAGTGTTTTTGCAAGCACATAGTGTATGAATCGATAGCCGGTGACTACAACATTATTGCTGTTTACCCAAAAGAAGAAGCGATGTTTTCTAAGAACATATCTACACAAATTAACACCTTTATGCAAATTTTGGTATTTATCGTGCTTTTCGGAAGCATTTATGTGATGATTAAGCGACTTGTTGTAGATAAAATTCACTCTATCAACACTTCACTTGCAAAAATCACAGGAGGCGACCTTGACGAAAAAGTAGATGTTAGAGATCACCAGGAGTTTGCTTCTCTTTCTGACGACATCAACTCAACGGTCGATACTCTTAAGCACTATATAGACGAGGCTGCTGCGAGAATCGACAAAGAGCTTGAATACGCGAAAAACATCCAGCGCTCGGCTTTGCCGTCGGTTTTTCCACCGTTCCCCAATAGAACGGATTTTGATATTTACGCAACGATGGAACCGGCCAAAGAAGTTGGAGGCGATTTTTACGACTTTTATCTTCTCGATAATGATAAATTGGGAGTGTTGATAGCTGATGTATCAGGAAAAGGTATTCCTGCAGCTATGTTTATGATGCGTGCAAAAACCACACTAAAAGGTTTGGTTGAATCCGGCATTGAAGTTGACGAAGTGCTGTCTCGTGCAAACAAAAGCCTGTGTGAAGGAAACGACGCCGGAGTTTTTGTTACGGTGTGGCTTGGCATAGTCGATTTGAGAACAGGAATACTAAATTTTGGTAATGCAGGTCACAATCCACCTTTTATTCGTCACAAAAACGGCGAATTTGAGATGCTGAAATCACGACCTAACTTTGTTCTTGGCGGAATGGAAGGAGTTAAGTACACAAAAAATGAAGTACAGCTTCTTCCGGGCGACGAAATTTTCATGTACACAGACGGTGTGACGGAGGCAACAAACTTAGAAAATGAGTTGTTCACAGAAGAACGATTAATTCAAGTTTTGAACAAAAACCCAAACGAGGGAGTAGAGAATCGACTTGTGACTGTCAAAGAGTATATTGATAGCTTTGTTGGCTCAGCTGAACAGTTTGATGATATTACTATGGTATCTTTCGGACTCAATTACTTCAGAAATTTTGACAGCATAACAGTCAACCCTCAACTCAACCCACCGGAATTGGTTATAGAATTTATCAGAAAAAAAATAAGCAAATTTGATATTGATCCTAAGGTTGCGATGAAAGTTTTTGTTACGGTGGATGAGATATATTCAAATATTTTGCATTACAGCAAAGCCACAAAAGCACAGGTTTTCTGTGATGTAGTTGAAAAAGAAATAACCCTTGTATTTAAAGACAACGGCATAGCGTATGACCCGATTAACGACTCTAATGAGCCGGATATCACGCTTTCTGCTCAAGAGCGGGAAATCGGCGGTTTGGGTATCTTTATGGTCAAGAAAATGGCGTCATCGCTTGAGTATGAGTACAATGATTCATGCAATATTTTAACAGTTAAATTTCAGCATAAAAACAAAAACAAGGAGAAATGATTATGACAATCAATGTAGAAAAAAACGATAGTTGTGTGACTTTAAAAATTGACGGTAGAGTAGATACTACCACAGCGCCTGCTTTAGAGAAAGAAATAATTTTATCAACTGATGAAGCACAAGAGCTTGTGCTTGATATGGAAAAGGTAGAGTACATTTCATCTGCAGGACTTCGAGTTTTGCTTAGTGCTCAAAAAAAGATAAGCCAAATCGGAATGATGAAACTTGTTAATGTTAGTGAAATAGTAATGGAAGTTTTTGAAATGACCGGTTTTGCTGATATACTAACTATCGAATAAAAAGTTTAAAGAACAAAATGAAAACCCCTTAAACGCTAAGAGCAGCTTGAAAAAGCTATTCGATGTTTAAGGGGGTGTTTTATGTTTCGACAGTTAAAGCAGACGAAGCTTTGAGTGAGCAATTATACAAATTCTCTCATTTGGAAATAAGCTTTGATTTTTTTAATAGCTTGATGGTTAATGTATCTAACATTCGAATATGTAAGAGAAAGTTCTTTGGCGATTTCTTTGTGGGGAAGGTCTTTGTAGTAATGGAGCACTACTATGCGTCTTTCTCTCTCGCTAAGACTTTCAAGGGCGTCAGCTAAAAGCTCGAGACTTTCGTTTTCAAAAAGTTTTTCGTCACAACTGCATTCATCGCTTACGATACTTTCTAAGAAAACATCGGAGCTTGAACAACTGTATTTATTTCTGACGGTTACTTTTCTTATATGGTCTTTGATGGCATTTGATGCAATGGTGTATATCCATGTTGAAAACTGAGCCTTGCTGCTATCAAAAGAATCTAACCCTGCCATCACTTTTACGAAAATATCTGAAGTTATATCTTCAGCTTCGGTTGGATTTTTGACACGGGCTTGTACATACAAAAGCACCTTGTGATGGTACTGCTGATAAATGATTTCTATGTTTTTGTCATTCATCCTCATTCTCCGTCAAGCGTAGAAAGTTTTGGTCAATATCGCCGGCTGCGTACAAATCCACTTCATTATCACAAAGTTCGCGATTTATGTTGCTTGTGTTTGTTGCGTTGTCAATTATACGTTTGAGTCTTGCGTTTTGCTGATACTTTTGAAAATCAAACATATTTTTGAGCATTACTTCCATAGTCATAATAATCACCACTTAAAATTAAAAATCTACTTTCTGTCTTTGTACAAGTTCAGAGAAAAATCCATTGTTGTTTATCAACTCATCGTATGTACCATCCTCAATGATTTTACCCTTTTCAAGTACTATGATTCTGTCGCATTGTTTGATAGTTGATAGCCTGTGAGCAATAACAATTCGTGTGCATTTAAGATTATCAAGTGACTGCGACACGATCTTTTGAGTGATGTTGTCAAGAGCAGATGTAGCTTCATCAAACATCAGGATTTTAGGTTTAGGTGCAATAGCCCTGGCTATCATAATTCTCTGGCGTTGTCCGCCTGAAATACCGCCGGAGCCTTCGCTGATGATAGTGTGCATATTCATCGGCATATTTCTGATATCGTCTGCAATACCCGCCATTTCTGCGGCTTTCCACGCGTCGTCAAGCGATAGATGAGTTGCGGATATAACGATGTTAGAGTATATATCTCCGGAAAAAAGCTTGCTGTTTTGCATGACGGTGCCGATGTTTCTTCTAAGCGACTTCAAATCTATAGTAGCCAGGTCTTTACCGTCATAGAAAACAGCGCCCTTTTGCGGGGTTTCAAATCCCAGCATAAGACGCATCAGGGTTGATTTACCGCATCCTGTTGCGCCGACAATAGCGACATACTGTCCGCTTTTTATTTTTAGGCTCAAGTTATCAATGATGTTTGGGCTATTATCAGTATATCTGAAAGAAACATTGTTGAGCTCGATGTTTCCCATCAGGCGTGTGACAACCTTTTTGCCGGATGAAACTTCTGGTACGGTTTTGAAAATCGGGTCGACGATTTCCAGTGTCGGTTTGATTTCGGCTATTTCAAGTGACATTCCGGCAAGAGCTACGAAAGCGCCCAACACCATACCGTAAGCGACATTAAAGGTCATATATTCAGCTGTGCTGACGCCTTTTGATACTGCGATATAGTAAATCACTGCTGTGCCTATTAGCGATATGAAGGTGGAAATTGCACCGTTCATAATTAAAATTTTAGGTGGGTTGTAGGTGTGCTCAAGCACTTGCTGGTAATAGCTTGACCATTTTGCGAAAACTCGTTTTTCACATCCTGACAGCTTGATTTTTTGAATGCCGGAAAGAAGAGAAAAAACCAGTCCGTTTTCTTTAGCTTTTGCTTCGAGTTTTTTCTTAGATTGTTTCATTTGGATAAGGGAGCAGAAAATCGCAAAAATCACTGTTATCAGTAGGATGATGATCGCTGGCAATGCAAGGCTTTTGGAATAGCTGAAAATCTGAAAAATATAAACTATGGAAAAAATTGATGTCAAACCGGTGCTTAAGACAATGTCTGTAAAAAGATTGCACAAAACATTCATATTTTGTGCACGGGTTGCCAAATCGCCGCTGTTATACTGTTTGAAAAAACTCGCCGGAAGCGAGAGAATTCTCATCATTGTCGCTGACTCGACCGGGATTTTTAATTTTGTTGATATCCGCGACAGAATAATGCTTTTTGTGATACTTATTGTGCAGCTGGATATTGCGACCGATATAAGCAAAACACCTGCACAAATCAGTAGCCCTGTGCTGTCTGAATGTACAACAGTTGAGAAAATCATATTGTTTGCATAAGCACTGAGCAAACCAATAAGCGAAACCGCCAGTGTTGCAAGTGCAACCGAAATGTAATCTGTTATTGACAAGGTGTTTAAAATATATTTGAGCAAATCTGCGGCAGTGAGCTCTTTTAAAGGGAACGGCTTGTAAAAACACACAGCTTCCCTGTTGATTTGGTCTGCGTTTTTGCTATTAACAGTAACCATCTTTCCCAGATTTCTGTCAAAAAAGGTATAGCCTTTGGTTCCTTTTGGAATCAGAGCTGTGACTGTGCCGTCTTTTGTTGTACACAAAAGAGCACCCATACCGTCTTTGTACCAATTATCGCTTAAAGTGACGCTTCTTCTCATAATACCCGACGGTCTGAGTAGATACTCAAGAACATCGTTAATGTCATTAACATTAACGGGGAGCTCCTGCATAGGTACATGGTAAAACTTCAAAATTTCTGCGACCGCGTCTTTTGCTCTTTTGGTGTCATCGTAAAAGTCGCCATCGAGTATTTTTTTGCCCATTACTACGCTTGACATATCGGCAAAAGCTGAGCAAAAGGCGTTGTCGTCATTTTGCACTCTCTGTTTTATTTGTTCATCAAACCAACCCACGAAAACACCCCCTTATTCATTTGTGACGAGCTGAGTATACAGTCCGTTGTTTTTGTAAAGTTGTTCGTGTGTGCCACGCTCAACGACTCTGCCTTTGTCCAGCACTATGATTTCGTCGCAGTCACGGATAGTAGAAAGCCTGTGCGCAACAACAATACATGTAATGCCTCTGTCTTTGATAGATTTAACGACATCAAATTCTGTTTTTGCGTCGAGTGCAGATGTGGCTTCGTCCATAATTATTATTGTCGGATCTTGAGCGAGCACCCGGGCGATCTCGATTCTTTGGCGTTGTCCGCCTGAAAAATCTTTTCCGCCCTCTGTTAGTTTGTAGTTGTAACCACCGTCACGCTGCATAATATCTTCGTGAATTTGAGCATCTCGTGACGCAAGTATCATCTCGAAATCTTCGATTGATGAGTCCCACATTTTAATGTTGTTAGCGATTGTGTCTTCAAACAAGATGATGTCTTGATCGACAACCGCTAACGAGCCTGTGAACACTCCGCGATTTATTTCACTGATCGGCTTTGAATCAAACAAGATCTCGCCGCTCCATGGTTTATAGAGCCCGCTGATCAGTTTTGATATAGTGGACTTTCCGCAACCTGATGAGCCAACAAAAGCAACCGAGCTGCCCGGCTTTATCGTCAAATTGAAGTCTTCAATCAAAGGATCAGACAGCTTGGAATATCCAAAGGTTACATTTTTGAGCTTTATGTCACCTGACAACTTATCGTAAGAGATATCTTGGTTTAAGTTGTTGTCGAATTCAACATCAACAGGGTAGTTTTCGATGTCTTCGATACGCTCCATATTGGTGCGTGTTTCTTGTAGCTTTTGTGCTGCAGAAATGATTTTTTGTGTTGGAGTCTCAAAAGAATGCATAAATCCCTGAAACGCCAAAATCATACCGACTGAAAATTCACCCATCATAGTTAAGTAAACTCCGACTACAAGTATCAGAATATTAGTGATAGAAGAAATCAGTTCGGGCAAAGAAGCGAGATACTGGTTGACTTTTGCGTATTTAACTTCTTGAGTGTTTACGCCGGCTTGGTAACCTGCCCATTTTTCGAAGTATCCGTCTTCAGCGCCTGACGCTTTTATGGTTTCAATCATCTCAATACCATTTACGGTCATTCCCGCAAGTTTGCCGGCATTTCTCATTTGAACTCTTGTGATGTTAACTTTTTTGTTTGAAATAATTTTTGCGATAACTATGTCTAATATGATTGAAGAAACTCCGATTATCGTTAAAATGATGCTGTAACGAATCATGACGAATAAGTAGAAAAACAACATAACAACATCTAAGATAAGGGGAGCAAAGGTTTTCATCAAATCTTTAGTTAAAATCTCGTTTTTCTTTTGTCTGTCTGCGATATCGCCAGCCATTCGCTGAGAGAAAAATTCCATAGGAACTCTAAGAACATGCCACATAAATTTTGAGTTTGAGACTATGGCGAGTTTACCCTCTATTTTGAGCATATAAAGGCTTTTGATACAATCAACGATAAGTGTCAAAAATGCAAGCGCAATGAGCATAACTGTGAACGGATAAAGCCACTGAGGATTTTGAGCTGTGAGCAACCTATCCATAAATACTCGTGAAAAAGCAGGGTTAAGTATACCCAAAAGTATAGAAATTAAAGTGGTGAGTGTAATAAAGATTATACCCGTGCGAGTTCCCTTTAACTTGTTTTTAGCAAATCTATACACAGATTTCGGCTTGCCGCCGGGAGTAAAATTTTCAGTAGGAGTTATCACAAGACAGATTCCGGTAAAGCTTTTGTCAAACTCATCCATGCCGACTTTGATTGATCCCTTTGCGGGGTCATTGATGATTGCTTTGTCTTTTGTGAATCCGTCAAGGACCACAAAGTGGTTGAAATTCCAGTGTATAATGCATGGAAAAACGCCTTTAGCTTTTAAATTTGCTGTGTCAAAAGTAAATGCTTTTGCTTGCATGCCATAACTTCTGGCAGCTATAAGAACATTTTTTGCGCTGGACCCGTCTCTGGAAACGCCGCAATCGGTTCTTACTTGCTCAAGAGGAAGCCATTTTCCGTAGTAAGCTAAAATCATAGACAGCGATGCAGCGCCACACTCTAAGGCCTCCATCTGCATAATAACAGGAACCTTAGCGTAGCCTTTGGTTACAGGCTGTACAACCTTTTTTTGTTTAGCCATACCGTCCTCCTTAACCTAATACAAACGAGATAGGAGAGATTTTCTCTGCTACAATATCGGTACAAACATAGCCGTCTTCTATAGTACCGTCAACTTTTATTTCGACTATATAGTTCCATTCGTCAAGCTCTAAGCAGTATAAGGTGTAGTCGTCGGTTTGAGCGATGTCGGTAGCTTCTTTGAGAGAAACAGGCTTTTCCGATACTTTTGAAACTGTGCCTGAAAGCTCTCCGATTATTACCGCGTAATTTGTTTTGATGTTGCTGATATCATCGGTAAAACAAATAACTGTGTTGTCTTTTGCAACCCCATCAATAGTAATGTGTGTTTCGAGCGAGCCAAAAAAAGCCCAAGCAAAAACGCCTGCAAGCAAAACAATAACTGAGATGATAATCAACCAAACGCTTGGTTTCGAAGTTTTGATATAGTCGTCGAGTTCTTCCGGGGAATTTACTTTATCAAGACTTTGCTTTCTGAAAATTGAATCTGCCATATCGTTTCTCTCCTATGAAAAATATTGCAATATTTAAAAAGATATTATCAATCTGTACTTAATCAGTTTTATTGTAACATATTGCAGAAAAAAAACAATATTTTTTGCATTTTATTCATCTTTTTTGAAGACATAGTTGATTGAAAAAAGGATTATGCTGTGATATAATTGAAAAGAAAGGAGAAGGTTTATGACGAATGAATTTAAATACCTTATGTATTTATACGCATGTGCAGCTAAATCTGTTAGTGCAAGCCCCTTAAATTATGATGTGGATTTTTATAAGTTGTACGAAATGGCTGACAGAATGTCGTTGCTATCGACTATGTCATATGCACTGAAAATTTCTCCTCAAGTTGACTGCCCGGATGAAATAAAACAAAAGCTATACAGCGTAATGCTTGGAACCTCTTTAAAAAACAAGATAAGAACACAGGCTGTGCTCAAAACGCTTGAGGATATCGAAAACAAAGGGATAAAAGCAGTGGTGCTAAAAGGCATCGACTGTGCAAGATATTACTCAAAACCCGAGTGTAGGATTTCCGCTGATACTGATTTGTTGATTGATGAAAAAGACGAAGAAAAACTACTGCAGTATTTTGAGCAAAACGGATACACCGTGCAAAGACGAAAAAAGTACCAGCATCACAGCGAGTGTGTCAGTAAGCACACAGGAATGTTTGAAATCCATGTGAAAATCTGGGAAGACTATGTCTATGACGCTATGCGCGGAAGTCCTGAAAATATAAGAATCAACACCGAAAGCTCGATGATAACCTCAGTTGATAATACTAAAATCAGAGTGCTAAACCAAACAGATGCGATGATTTTTATGACACTGCATCTTGTAAAGCATTTTATGTTTAGCAACGCAAACCTCAAGATGTCATACGACCTTGCCTTGTATTACATAAACAACAAAGAGCATGTTGACAAGGATAAATACAAAAAATGGTTAGCTCA
>JAUMXP010000045.1:0-9581 GCA_030529125.1 Eubacteriales bacterium
GTATATTTTCTCTGTTGCTATTGAAGTTACAAGACATATTAAGAGCAAGGATCAGGTTGAGATTATTACAGATTCAGATAAAGAAGAGTACAATGAACTAGACGACACTGATAATGATATTATTAATGCTATTGCTAATTCTGTAACAAATGGTAATAACCCTGATGAAGAAGTTACTGATGTTCCTAAAGTCGGATATAATAACGAGAATTTTGCTATTGATGACCAAGTTTTCATTGAGGTGGCACAGGCTTCTTTGAATAGCGAAATTACTGATGATTATATCAGAGATGTTGATACAAGTGACTTTATTTACGGTGCTCCACCATCAGATGATGATTTTGTTCTTCCTGTTGGTTTTGATGGTGAGTCTGACGATGAGCTTCCTACTGGTACTTATGATGAGTCTGTTGATATGTATATTACTAAATCAGACAGCACTTACGATACACAGGAGTACGAAGTAAGCGATGAGGATGTAGATGAACAACTCGATAGAATTGATAAGCTCATTCTTGAAATTACTGAAGAAGAGTTTAAGTAATCATAATGAGCGGTGTATTCCGCTCATTTTACTTTTAAGATGTTTATGTATAGGAATGGTTGTATGAAAAAACTATTTACTGTTTTTTGCGTTATTTTCATTCTTGTTTGTATGATACCTGTTATCCCTGCTTTTTCTGCTGATGCAGATTATGTGGTTGATGACGGCATACTCACAGATTATGTCGGTTCAGATACTGACATTGTGATACCGTCTGATGTTAAGGGTATCGCTGATAACGCTTTTGCAGATAATACTCAAATTAAATCTGTCAAGCTTCATAATGATGTTTATTCCATAGGGGATAAGGCTTTTTACGGTTGCACATCGCTTAATACTGTGAGCGGTGGTAACTCTGTATCTTATGTAGGTGCGCTGGCTTTTGCTGATACACCATATCTGAATGATAGCACAGAGGATTTTCTAACTATCGGTTCAGTGCTTATTTCATGTAACGCTGATGACGCTTCTGTTAATTTGCCTTCTGAGATTACCGCAATATCAGCTTATGCGTTTTTGAGAAACAAAACTGTGACATCATTCACTGCAGGTGATAATCTGAGAATTATTGGCGAGGGTGCGTTTTATGAGTGCAGTTCTCTTTCTGAGATTGATGTTAAGAGCTCTGTTTCCTATATCGGACCTGATGCTTTTTATGGTACAAAATGGCTTTCTTCTCAAACCGGTTATTCAGTTTTAGGTGATGGTATTCTTGTTTCTTACAAAGGCTCTGATACAGCACTCGCGATTCCGCAAACAGTGCGACAGATAGCACCTAACGCTTTTTATAATAATACTACCGTTAAGTCTGTTGATATACCATCATCTGTGTTCAGTATTTTTGAACGAGCATTTATGGGATGTAGTAATCTTCAGTCAGTTACATTCAACGACGGACTTGTTATGATAGGCGAGGAAGCTTTTGCTAATTGTACAGCGCTTAACAGCGTCAGAACTCCTGCATCACTACAGATAATCGGCAAAGGTGCGTTTATTAATTGCTCTAAGTTAAACACTGCTTATTTATGCGGTGATAACCTTTCGATTGAGTATGGAGCATTTGCAAACTGCACATCTCTCGAGATTGCTATGATGTCTGCTGATACATCAGCTGTCAGAGAAAAGGTGTTCGCAAATAATCCTGCACTTAAAGCTGTATCAGTACCTGAACAGGTTATTATGATTTCTGCTGATACTTTCACAGGTAGCTCGGACGTTGCTGTTGTATGTGAAGAAGATAGCTTTGCTCATTCTTCTCTTGTTAACAGCTGTAAAGTTTCTTTGTCGGGAGATGTTAATATTAATGGTGGTGTAGAGATTGTCGATGCTACATTGATTCAGACTCATACAGCCAATATCAACGATCTTTTGACTGAGCAATTTCCTTATGCAGATGTTGACTTTGATACTAACATTACTGTCTTAGATGCTACACGTATTCAGCGTAAACTTGCAAAATTGATTTAAATTTGTCGTTGACACTTTTGTTTTAAAGTGTTATATTAGATACAATATTTATCGTTGATAAGGACAATGCCTTATTGATTTGTGTTTCCAGAGAGTCGCCTGTTTGCTGTGATGGCGATAACACCACACTAAGGATACCACCTTTGAGATTGCGCAGGAAATGGCGCGACGGTTGATCGCGATATAGATCTAACGAGGGTTTATACCAAAATTAGGTGGAACCACGGCTATGTTTTATGTCGTCCTAATATTCTATCAAGGAATATTAGGACGTTTTTTATTAAGTACATTTTTATTAGGAGAGATAATTATGATAAATGTAGAGTTAAAAGGCGGAGTTATCCGCGAGTATGATGAGAATATCACAGCAGCCGAAGTTGCTAAGTCTATCGGTGCAGGTTTATATAAATCTGTTTGTGCTGCTAAAATCGATGGTGCACTTTGCGATTTGCGTACACCACTTACTAAGGACTGCAAGCTTGAGCTTTTAACATTTGATGATGAAGAAGGCAAGAAGGCTTTCTGGCATACAACATCACACATCCTTGCTCAGGCTGTAAAGAGAGTTTTCCCACAGGCTAAGTTTGCTATCGGCCCTGCTATTGACGATGGCTTCTACTACGATTTTGATGTTGAAAAACCATTCACAACAGAAGATATCGAAAAGATAGAAAAAGAAATGAAAGCAATAGTTAAGTCAGGTCTTGAAATTGAGAGATTTGAACTTGAGCCTGAAAAGGCTATTGAGATGCTCAACGAGATGGGCGAACCATACAAGGTAGAGCTTGCATCTGAGCACGCTGACAAAGGTGAGCCTATCAGCTTCTACAAGCAGGGCGAGTTTACTGATCTTTGCGCAGGTCCTCACCTTATGAGCGTTGCTCCTGTCAAGGCTATCAAACTCACAAACTGCACTGGTGCATACTGGCGCGGTGACGCTAAGAACGCTCAGCTTTGCCGTGTATATGGTATTTCTTTCCCTAAGGCATCAATGCTTGAGGAATATTTAGTAATGCAGGAAGAAGCTCTTAAACGTGACCATAACAAACTCGGTCGTGAGCTTGAGCTCTTCACAACATCACCACTTATCGGTCAGGGCTTACCAATTATGCTTCCAAAGGGTGCTCGTATTATTCAGCTTTTACAGCGTTTTGTTGAAGATTTAGAGCAGGCTAACGGCTGGCAGCTTACAAAAACACCTTTAATGGCTAAGTCAGATTTGTATAAACTCAGTGGTCACTGGGGACATTACAAGGATGGTATGTTTGTTTTAGGTGACGAAGAAAAAGATGACGAAGTTTTTGCTCTTCGTCCTATGACTTGTCCGTTCCAGTATCAGGCATATTTAAATCGTGGTCGTTCATACCGTGACCTTCCAATGAGACTCAATGAAACATCCACACTCTTCAGAAACGAAGCAAGTGGCGAGATGCACGGCCTTATCCGTGTTCGTCAGTTCACAATTTCTGAAGGTCACCTAATGTGTACACCTGAACAGCTTGAAGACGAGTTCAAGCACTGCTTAGAGCTTGCTATCTACTGCTTGAAGACACTCGGTCTTTACGAAGATGTATCATATCGTTTCTCACAGTGGGATCCATCTGACAGAGAAAAGTACATCGGTACACAAGAACAGTGGGATGAAGCTCAGGGAATTATGGGCAAGATTCTCGATCATCTCGAGATTCCTTATAAAATCGGTATCGGCGAAGCTGCTTTCTATGGTCCTAAGCTTGATATTCAGATCAAGAATGTATTTGGTAAGGAAGATACTCTTATCACAATCCAGGTTGACCAGATGCTCGCTGAAAAATTCGGTATGGAATATGTAGACAAAGACGGCGTTAAGAAAAATCCTTACATTATCCATAGAACATCTCTCGGTTGCTATGAGAGAACTTTAGCACTTCTTATTGAGAAGTATGCTGGTGCATTCCCAATGTGGCTTGCTCCTGTTCAGGTTAAGCTCTTACCAATCGCTGACAGACACCTTGATTATATCTACGAGGTTAAGAAGGCGCTTGAGAAGAAGGGTATGCGTGTTGAGATTGATGATAGATCAGAGAAGATCGGTTTCAAAATCAGAGAAGCACAGCTGCAGAAGGTTCCATACATGATTCTTGTTGGTGACAAGGACATCGAAAATAATACAGTTTCTGTCAGAGACAGAAAAGAGGGTGACCTCGGTGCAATGAAACTTGAAGATTTCATCGCAAAAGCTATGGAAGAAATTGAAACAAAGCTTATAAAATAATTACTAAACGGAGGTGACCTCTTGAAAAAGAAATCAATAATGAAAGTATCAAGGGGTCGCCTTGAAGACGACAAACAAAAGAGCGAGGACAGCTACGAGTATCTGCGTGTATTGCGTATTATGATACCGCTGATTATGATAGCAATACTTATTGTAGGCATTTATTTTGGCTATTTATCGTATAAAGATAATTTTGTTAATTTAAGGAATTCAGATACCCTAGTTGCTTCTACAGAGCCGGAATTTAGTGATGAAGAAAAAGCATATCTTCTGAAAATTGTAAACTCTGGTAGACCGGTTGATGCGTCATTTGTACCTGAGCTATCAGAGTATAATGGGGTGCAGGTGAGCACACTTATGGTCGAAGACCTTGAAAATATGCTCAGTGACGCAAAAGAAGCTGGTATGAATATAGAGGTAACAAGCGGTTATATTTCTTATGAAGAACAAAGTGATGTTTATAACAAAGCTGTTAAGGATTACAAGAAAAAGAAGAAATGTTCAACTGTAAAAGCTGAGGCTGCTATTAAGAAAACCACTCCTAATGCAGGTGAGTCAGAACAGCAGACAGGTCTGATTGTAGAACTTACAGCAGACACTAAAGGCAAATTTAAGAATTCTGCTGAATTCAGCTGGCTTATGAAAAACAGCGTCAACTACGGATTTGTACTTCGTTATCCTGATAAAGAGAACACAGGTGGTCTGTCGTATTCGCCGAATTTGTTCAGATATGTAGGAGAAGAAAACGCTTTTTCCATGCGTGCATACAATATGAATCTTGACGAATATGTGCAGTATTTGAACGCTCAGTAAGAAAAAATAAAAAAACACTTGCTTTTTAAAATGTTTTATAGTATAATCCATTTGTTATATTACGGTTTCAGCGAAAGAGGTGAACATCAATGAAGGAAAGTATCCATCCAAATTATGAGAAGACAACAATTACTTGCGCATGCGGTAATGTAATCGAGACAGGTTCAACTAAGAAAGACATCCGTGTTGAAATTTGTTCTAAATGCCACCCATTCTTCACAGGAAAGCAGAAGCTCGTTGATACCGGCGGACGTGTTGACAGATTTAAGAAGCGTTTCGGTATGGAAGAGAAATAATTATGTAATTGTTGAGGCGGTACTTTAGTACCGCCTGTTCTTTTATTAATGTTGAGGAGTTTGTTGTGCAGACATATATCACTGTAAAAGGCTTTGATAATGACGAGTTTGTCGAGAGACGCTCTCGTTTCATAGGCTACATAAAGCACGTAGAAACCGAGAGAGAAGCCACTGATTTTATTGCCCAGATACGCTCTAAGCACTGGGATGCTACCCATAATGTATATGCATACTGTCTTAGAGAGAACCAGGTCAAGCGTTATTCTGATGACAATGAGCCACAGGGTACTGCAGGTATTCCTGTGCTTGATGTACTGCAGAAAAATAACGTCACTGATGTAGTAGTGGTCGTTACACGATATTTTGGCGGTGTTCTTTTGGGCGCAGGCGGACTTGTGCGTGCATATTCTCACGGTGCTTCAATAGCTCTCAAAAAGATCGGTATGGTTACTATGCAGCTTTGTAGCGAATGTGAGCTTACGTGCACCTATACGCAGTATGGCAAAATTCCTGCTACTATTGCGTCTTTTGACGGGGTAGTAGATGACAGCGAGTTTACTGATAACGTTAAGGTAAAATTCCACATTCCGTGCGACAATCTAAATAAGCTCAACGATGTTTTGTCTGAACTTACCTGCGGTGATTGTCAGGCTGAGGAGAAAAATACAAACTTTTTTGAACAAAAATAGTATTGCTTTTTAGCTTTCTAAATAATAATTTGATAATTAATAACTGCGTAAATACATGTTTTTTGCGATTATTTATGCAGTTTTTTATTTTTTTAATAAAATTCATAAAAAATAAAGGGAATATAGTTATTCTTGCGTAAATAATAATAGCTTGACCTTTTTGGTCGTATATTTTTAAAAGGAGGGGAAAATATGAGATTATCTGAAGATTTTATAGCAGAGCTTAAATATAAATCAGATATATCTGATATTGCGTCGTCTTATATGCAACTTAAACGGCGTGGCAGAAACCTTGTTGGACTGTGTCCGTTTCATGGCGAAAAGACCCCATCCTTTAATATTTACGCTGAAAATGGTTCTTTCTATTGCTTCGGTTGCGGTGTCGGCGGTGATGTAATCACCTTTATAATGAAAATCGAGAACCTCGACTATATGGAAGCTGTTAAGTTTTTAGCTCAACGAGCAGGTATGACAGTACCTGAAGATGCTGTTGATGACTCGATGAGCAAACTCAGAACCCGCGTATATGAAGCAAATCGCGAGGCAGCACGTTTCTTTTATAGCAAGCTTTTATCGCCTGAAGGAAAAGATGCGTTGTCATATCTAAGGGGCAGAGCATTAAGCGATAAAACTATAACACGATTTGGTCTTGGTTATGCTCCGAATAACCGCTACGCTCTGACCAATCATCTGAAATCAAAAGGCTTTTCTGATTCAGAGTTGATTGCCGCTAACCTTGTGTTTAAGTCACGTTCGGGTAATTATGTTGTAGACAGATTTGTTGACCGCGTTATGTTTCCGATTATTGATTTACGTGGTAACGTGATTGCTTTTGGCGGTCGTATTATGAGCGATCAGAAACCAAAGTACCTAAATACTTCAGATACTATAGTGTTTAATAAGAGCCAGAATCTCTTTTCTCTGAATAACGCTAAAAACAGCGGAACAAAAAGACTGATTTTGTGCGAGGGCTATATGGATGTTATCGCTGTCAATCAGGCAGGATTTACTGATGCAGTGGCTACACTGGGTACAGCTCTCACAACTGAACAAGCTATGCTGATGAAACGCTATTGCGACGAGGTTGTTATCTGTTACGATGCTGACGAAGCAGGTCAGAAAGCTACACAGCGAGCTATCGGTATATTGCGCAACACAGGGCTTGTTGTACGTGTGCTATCAATTCCTGACGGAAAAGACCCTGATGAATTTATCAGGAAAAATGGTGACAAAGGCGCTGCTGCCTTTAAACATATATTAGAAAACAGCGGTAACGATGTTGAGTACAGGCTTTTTAAATTAAAACAAGGTTTTGACCTCAATAGTGCAGATGGGAAATTTGCTTATCTCTCACAGGCTGTTAAAGTGCTTTCTACCCTTGATAACCGTATGGAGCAGGATATATATGCTTCTAAGTTATCCGAAGAAGTTGCAGTTGAGAAGAACTCTATAATGGAGCAAATCAGAAAAAGCGCGAAAAGCAGATATTCTAATGATAGAAAAGCCGATTTTACAAAACTCCAGAGTAAGATGTCAGGCAGAGATGATAAGATGAATCCCGAGCATCAGAAGAAACCTAGAGTCACAATCGCTGAACAGAATCTGATAGCTTTTTTAGTCAACAACCCGGACAAGCTAACGACTATTAACAGATTAATTTCACCTGATGATTTTGTTACAGAGTTTAATAAAAAGCTGTTCGCTTATTTCTTTGATAGAATTAAGGATAGTAAAGAACCGCTTACTACTCTGTCTGCTGACTTTACTTCAGAAGAGGTTTCGTCGATTATTGCTATTATCTCCAACTATTCGCAGGTAGCCGCTACAGACTCAGCGATGATGGAATATATCAACACTATAAAAGAGGAAAGTATCAAACCATCTGATACTGATATTGCTTCAGCTAGTACAGATGAACTTGATTCTTACCTCAAAAAACTTAAAGAAAAACGTAAATAATTCTTATTTAGAAATATACACATTGAAAGGAAATGGACTTATGACAGCACCATCAACTGATAAAAAAACAATTATTAAAGAACTTACTGAGCTCGGTAAGGCTAAAGGCTCTATCTCTAACAAAGACATCCTTGATGCTATAGGTGAAATCGATTTTGAACCTGAACAGTTAGAAAAACTTTACGACTCACTTGAGAGCGCAGGCGTTGAAATCGTTGAAGATGATATTATTGATGACCTTTCACTCGACGTATTAGAGATCGAAGGCGTTGACGGAGAGGTTACAACACAAGTTGTAACTGATTCTGCCGAGGGCTCAGATAATATTGCTATTGATGACCCTGTAAAGGTTTATCTCAAGGAAATCGGTCGTGTTCCACTTCTTACATCTGAAGAAGAGGTAGAGCTTGCTATCAGAATTTCTGAGGGTGACGCAAGTGCTAAGAAGCGTCTTTCGGAAGCCAACCTCCGACTTGTTGTAAGTATCGCTAAGCGTTACCTCGGTCGTGGTATGCACTTCCTTGACCTTATTCAGGAGGGTAACCTCGGTCTTATCAAAGCTGTTGAAAAGTTTGACTATACAAAGGGATTTAAGTTCTCTACTTATGCTACATGGTGGATCAGACAGGCTATCACACGTGCGATTGCAGACCAAGCTCGTACTATCCGTATTCCTGTTCATATGGTAGAAACAATTAATAAGGTTAAGAAAGTATCTTCTCAGCTTTTACATCAGAATGGCCACGAGCCATCTGCTGATGAAATTGCAGAAGAACTCGATATGCCTGTAGAAAAGGTTAGAGAGATTATGCGTGTAGCGCAGGAACCTGTATCTCTCGAGACTCCTATTGGTGAGGAAGAGGATAGCCACTTGGGCGACTTTATTCCTGATGATGACGCTCCTGCTCCTGCTGATGCAGCATCACACACAATGCTTAGAGAACAGCTTATTGAAGTGCTTGATACTTTAACACCTAGAGAAGAGAAAGTGTTAAGACTTCGTTTTGGTTTAGAGGACGGTCGTAGCCGTACACTTGAAGAAGTAGGAAAGGAGTTCAACGTAACTCGTGAGCGTATCCGTCAGATTGAGGCCAAAGCATTGAGAAAGCTTCGTCATCCATCAAGAAGCAAAAAACTCAAGGATTTCTTGGATTAATGTAGTATTTGTTTATTGTTTTGGAGGTTACTATGAAAAGAACAGTAGCTTTAATGATGTTGTTTGCTTTTGTTTTTGCATTTACAGGTTGTTCCAAAAATCCATCAGATGCTAAACCATTAGAAACACAACCGACAGTAGCGACTGAACCACCTACGGAGCCACCAACCGAAGAACCTACACAGTCGCCTGAGGAACTGGAGCTGTTCAGTAATATGAGCGGTACTTATGTTTTTTCGAGTGGTGCCGGTGCGTGGGGAACTACACTCAACGTTTTTGATGATGGTACTTTCAGCGGTAATTACCACGATACAGATATGGGTGCAGGCGGCGCAAATTATGATTGTACTTTCAGCACTTGTACTTTTATCGGTGCTTTCAAGAATGTAGAGAAAGTGAATGA
>JAUMXP010000045.1:9591-10430 GCA_030529125.1 Eubacteriales bacterium
TTTTCTGTTGAAGTTGATTATCTCAACTATCTCAATGAAGCAGAAACTGAACAGATCAAAGATGGATACAGATATGTATATACTGAGGCATACGGTGTGTCGGGCACAGACACTTTCTATATTTATACTCCGGACGCTAAGATAAGCGATCTGCCTGATGAGTATAAAAGTTGGGGATATAATATGATCGATGCACCAAAAAACCAGAAATTAGGCTTTTATGGTATATACAACATAACCGAAAAACTCGGCTTTGTGTCTAATGACTGATTTTATTTACAACTATGGTTTCATATGAAGAATGTGGCGCAATGCTCGATGAAATTGCTGACGAAATGCCCGTTGAGCTCTATCGTGAATTAAACGGTGGTGTTTTGCTTGATCGCGGATTTCGTATGCATCCTTGCGCTGTCAATAATGATTTATATATTTTAGGTGTTTATGTGCGCGACAGCCTTGGTAAAAGAATAGTTCTTTACTACGGCAGTTTTGTCCGTGTGCTTAAGGATAAATCAAAAGAAGAATACTATAATCACCTGAAAAAGACCTTGCGTCACGAGGTTTTACATCATAATGAGTATCTTGCAGGTTGCAACGACCTTGTGCTCTATGATGACAAAAGAATAGCAGAATATTTGCATTCACGTGGATATAGCTGAAAACTGAAGGCTTTGCAAATTTGCAAAGCCTTTTTTATGTCATAAAACATAGTTCTCTTTAATACTATTTTATAGAAAACGAAAAGGAGAACAAAATATGGAATATAATTTATCAAAACACTCTGTCGGGATTATGAACAGATTTTTAGACACTGTTAACGAGCAGATAGTTGATGTAGA
>JAUMXP010000046.1 GCA_030529125.1 Eubacteriales bacterium
TTGGTCAATCCGCTTTCCTTTATCTCTTCATACTTTATTCAGTTTTCAGGGTGTACCCTAGGAGCAGTACAAGATGTACTGCTCTTTTTTTGTTAACATAACTAATTTTTATATATATTTATTGTATATTAATCGTATAGAAAACAAATTGTATTGATGATATAATATAATGTAGGATTATAGTATAATTAATATTGGAGGTATATTATGAGAAAATTTCTATCTCTGCTTCTGACATTTTTGATAGTTATTAGTATGCTAGTAGTTATTCCTATCTCTGCTTCTGCTGTATCTATCGATCCAAACAAGGCATATGTTTTGGTTAATAACCAGTACTATGAAGTGAAAAAGGGTGATGTTTTCACATATACCCATAATCTTCAGTACGATACTTCTAAGATTCTAGCACTTGATGTTCGTGTAGATTATGACACTGAAGGTCTTGATTTTATCCCTGCAATAGATGAATTCGAAGAATATGATATGTTAACTATGTTTCCTGTATTAGGCGACGCTGTTGTATATAACTTTAAAGTAGATGGTACTATCATCTTTAACTATTCAAGTCCTACTGGCAAGAAGTTTACACCTGACAATTCTGTAGTTTTCTGTGGTCAGTTTGAAGTTACTGCTGACACGGGTGTATATGCTATCGACGGTCGTTTTGAAACACTGGCTGATAAGGATATGACTAAGTTAGTATATAAGGGTGAAGTACTTAGCGATAACTTCGTTGAGGATGACTTTTTACCTGAACTTACTCCAGTAGATATGGACAACATAGATGAGACAAAACCAACAATAGAAACATCAGAACCTACTGAATATACTGAACCTACATTTGAACCATCAGAGGATAATAGCGAACCTGATGTCGAGCCAACAGAACCTCCTGTAGAATATGTAACTTTCTATCTTTATAACAGTGCAAAATGGGAAACTGTGTGCGCTTTTCCTATGATTGAATTAGATGATACAGATGCACTGTGGCCTGGTGAGCAGATGAAGTACGTTGGCACTACAGCTGATGGTGTGGATGTACATGAAATTACATTTGAAAGTAAATATAAATACGTAGTGTTCTCTGACCAGTTCGACACTGAGAATAAAAATATCACAGGTGAACTTGAAATTCAGGCTGGAAAGTTCTATGACAACTCAACAGGCGAGTGGCTTGATTCTGTAGAATATACTCCAACAGAGGCAACAGAGGCGCCATTACCAACAGAGCCAAGTGAAGCTCCAGATGGCGGCATCACAGTATACCTGATAAACTCAGCTAACTGGACACAGCAAAACATCTATCTGTGGAACGATGACGAGGGTATCGCGCAGTGGCCGGGTCTTGCCATGGTATATACAGGCGAGACAGCATACAACGGTGCTGCAATCTTCAAGTTCACATACGATAAGTACTATAAAAACGTAATTTTCAATAATGGTGTGGATGCATATCAGACACCTGATATGCTACTTGAGAATGGCAAATATTATGATAATCTTGATGGTATATGGTACGATAGTCCTGATTTTGGCTTGATAGATCCACCAACCATACCAACTGAGCCATCTGAGCCAACGCAAGTGCCAGATCCGACATTACCAACCGAACCATCTGAAATTCCTAGCGTAGACCCACCAACCGAGCCAACTGAAACTCCTGACCCACCAGAGAAAGTAAAGGTATATCTCTGTGACGAAGCTGGTTGGGGTGGTTCACACGTATATGTATGGAGTGATTCAGAAGAGCTCGCTGCATGGCCTGGCGTTACTATGACATATGAAGGATCATTTAATGGCGATGATATATTCTCATTTGAATTTGATAAAGCATACGACAACATTATCTTCAATAATGGTGGCGGTATTCAGACCGATGATCTCGAGTTCGTTGCAGGCGGAGTGTTCAATAATGCGACTATGGAATGGAAAGAACAGCCTGTAAATCCGAGTGATCCGACTGAGCCTACACAGCCATCTGATACTCCGGTTGATCCTACACCATCTGAACCAACTGTACCATCAGAGCCAACAGAACCATCTGAGAAACCAGGGGACTCTGAAGGTGATCCTATTAAGGGTGACATAAACGGCGACGGGCAGGTTACAGTATTTGATGCAACGATTCTTCAGCGCTTTATCGCAAAGATGCAAGAGTTAACAGATGAGCAGAAACTTATCTGTGATTTGGATGCAGACGGTGACATCAAAGTATTTGATGCGACCATAATCCAGCGTATTGTAGCGAAAAAACAATAAAGCATAAATAAAAAGGACCTCTAATTGAGGTCCTTTTATTATTAGTATAGATTATTCGTCTGTTTTAGTATCTGTATCTGTGTCGTGGTCGGTTTTATCTTCAGCCCTATTCCATACAGCGTCAAAGTTCATAATGCATAAAGTAACTATGAGCAATGCGCCAATAAGTTGGAATACCACAGCTGTAACAGATAATCCCATATTAATTCTGTAAATCTGATAGCGGATTGAGAAGAATAAAGCTATAACAGATACTAACAAGGCAATAAGTGAAATTATCTTTTGTTTCATATATATACCTTCAAATCAAGCTTTAATCAGGTGTTTTTTGATTTTAGTAACATCGCCATCCATAACCTTATATGTACACTCGAGTGTGTGGCCTTTAAGCGGAGTGCTGATCTGCTGATGTATATAAAGTGAATCAAGGCCTGCGCCCTTAGCACCCTGCATATCGGTGATGCAGTCGTTACCTATCATAACTGATTTGCTTCTATCAAGGTTGTAGCGTTCAATCAGAATATCGAAGAAAGCCGTATCAGGTTTTTTGCAGCCACAGTCAGAGCTGATGAGAATACCATCGAAATAATCAACAATCCCGAGCTCTACAAGTTCAGGGTAGGTGAAGCATCTCTGAGCGTTTGATAAGAGATAGATTTTCTTGCCTGATGCTTTGAGGCTGTCGAGTAGATCGATAACACCGTCATAGAGTTTCAAAAACAGCATAGAAGTTTTTCTGAACTTAATAGCTGTGTCCTCGATGATTTCTTTAGTTGGCTCAACACCTTTCTGGGTGTAGAGCTTGTAGAACACGTTTTCTAAGTTGATTTCGATATGCTTGCACTTTGGATACTTGTGTTGTAGTGTACGACTTTCAAGCTGAGTATATTTTTTGTATGCCGATTGGAGTTGTCTTGCGGTGTAGGTTGCGCCGTAGCTCTCGTATATGTCGGCAATCTTACCCCAGAATTTATCTCCTGATTCATCGGTACGGATATCAACCAGTGTTCCGTATAGGTCAAAAATGTAATTTAGATACATAAGGTATCCTTTCTAAAATAATATGTTACATTATAACCCCAAGATAACAAAAAATAAAGTGTTTGTACATAAAAAGATAATATGGTACAATTATATCAAAGAGTAGGTGAAAAAATGACCAAAAAACAGATTGCATTACAGGCTGTTGAGGCCTTAAAGAGAGAATACAAGGAAGCGATTTGTTCGCTTGAATACAGTGACCCACTGCATTTGCTGATTGCAACCAGACTTGCGGCGCAGTGTACAGACGCACGAGTTAACATGGTGACACCGGCGCTTTTTGAGCGTTTTCCTGATGCGCAGGCGTTTGCTCAGGCAACGTACGATGAAGTAGCACAGTACATAAAATCTTGTGGATTGTATAAAACAAAGTCGCGCGATTTAGTAGAGCTAGGAAAGAAACTGGTTGCCGAATTTGACGGCAAAGTGCCTGATACATTAGAAGAACTGATCACCCTACCCGGTATCGGAAGAAAAACCGCAAACCTCGTAATGGGCGATGTGTACCACAAACCTGCAGTGGTGGTTGACACACACTGCATACGTATCACACGCAGACTCGGCTTGCATAACGAAAAAGACGCTAAGAAAATCGAGTTTATTCTACGCGACTTATTGCCACAAGATGAATCTAGCGATTTTTGTCACCGCATAGTGCTCCACGGACGTGCTGTGTGCACAGCAAGAAAGCCAATGTGTGAGAACTGCTGTATGAGCGAGTTTTGTAGGAAGAAACCTTGATTTAGTAGATAAGTACATTTAAACCTCCCAATTCTCGGGAGGTTTTTTGCTGAAAATTTCATTTGACTGCACTTTTTAGTGGTAGCTCGTTTGTATTATTAGTGAAAGGAGGAGTTAAAATGCAGAAACAATTCAACAAAAACGAAAGAGCTGAGCAGATAATGCGACAGCACGCAGACATGATATACCGTATAGCACTCCAGAATCTGAAAAACGAAGCGGACGCGCAGGATGTTTTTCAGGAAGTCTGTCTTTCGATTCTGACTAAAAACGCTCCTCTTGACGATAATGTGCACATTAAACACTGGTTGATAAGAGTTACGATCAACAAATGCAAAAATATCAAAAAATCGCTGTGGCACCAAAAGACCGAACCCCTTGACCTTGACTACGAGAAAGGTGGCAAAGATCAAAGAATCGATGAGTTTGAGCTGTTGTATACGCTCCCTAAAAGCTATAGAAACATAATATATCTATACTATTTTGAGGAGTACACAGTGCCTGAAATAGCCCAGATACTAGGCGAGAACAAGCATACAGTCAACTCGCGACTACAGCGCTCACGCAAGAAACTTAAGAAGATTTTAGAAGAAGGTGACAGTCTATGAAAAACAATTTATATACAGAGCATATTCAAAAAATAAAAGCTCCGGATTCACTTATTGAAAACACAATAGAAGCTATGAGAGAAGCAGATAGTGTAGAACAAACACAGGATAAGCCTAAACGTGTAGCGCTTAAATTAACAGGCATTGTGGCTGCAATGCTTGCTCTGATTATCGGCTTGAGCTTTATCCCGTTTGGAAATGGTAACGTAACAAATGGCGAGCATAATTTTGTGATTACAGTAGGCGCAGCAGAAATCACACCTGATGTTTATGTTGAGGTTGGAGAGCTTGTAAATTATGGTTCGGGTGCAAGTTTTAAAGAGATTGGCGAGGATAAGAATAGCAATCTATGGGATGGGGAAGAACACGATGAGACAGCTTACGACCTTAATGATGAAAACGTAGATGTTCCGGATGATATGTGGATATCTGGTATGTATCATCTTATAGGTATGCAAAGAATGTTTATGCCACAAAACTTGAATATTCAGGGTGAAAATATAGAAAGTATCACTTATAGTGTCAAGAATTGTCGCTTAGTATATGACGATAAGTTTGAGGGTGTGATTGACGCTGATACACTGTCAGATAAAGATTTAGTCAGCAATGGTGAACCCGTAATACGTTATTACAACGGATACAAGTGGGCAAAATCGTGTACTTTTGACTACAAAATTCAGCAGGAAAGCATACAAAGCGGAAAGTGGCAAGGTACTCCTAAGTTTGGTCTTGAGTTTGCGATGACGTTTGAAGAAGGCGAACATGAAGTGTTCATTGAAAAGAACAAGCACGATGAGTCGCCGTTGTTTGAGAACGAATTCAATTCTAACGCTGATGACTATGAGCTCAATATTACCGCAAATTTCAAAGATGGCAAGAGCGTGACAAAAACATTGAAATTTAAGTGTAAAAATACCAAAGACCGAGGTCTTGTGTTATACGCAAAGGAAGTTTAAGATATTACCCCTAAAAATGAAACCCCGAGGATTATCCTCGGGGTTTTAACTATATAGGTATTAATCAAGATCTGCTATAGCTGCTTTGATGAGGGCGATTTTCTCGCGCTCACGCTCTGCTTGACCCTTGATTTTCTCGATAACAGCCTCTGGTGCTTTAGCCATGAAGCCTGCGTTGTTGAGCTTACCCTCGTCCTGAGCGAGCATCTTCTCAACAGTTGCGAGTTCTTTGTTCAGGCGCTTGAGCTCTTCTTCCTTATCAACTAAATCGCTCATAGGGATGTAGATCTTAGCGTCGTTAGTAACTACTGTTACAGCCTTGTCGAGTGTGAACTCGTCGCCGATTTCAATTTCTGTAGCAGAAGCTAACTTCTTGATGAACTGAACACCGTGTGTGAAAGTATCCTTCTTATCAGTTGCGATGAAGTAGTTTGCTTTCTTTGATGGTGGAACGTTCATCTCGTTTCTACGTGTACGGATAGCTGTGATAGCTTCCATGATAACTTCCATCTGAGAAGCGTCCTCTGGGAAGTTGAGTGCATCAGTATACTCAGGATATTTTTCGAGCATGATTGTCTCGCCATCGTGTGGAAGTGTCTGCCAGATTTCCTCAGTAATGAATGGCATAAATGGGTGTAAGAGCTTTAAGATCTTATCAAGCACATAGAGAAGTACCTGTCTAGCGTTCTGAGCTGAAACTGCATCGTCAGAATTTAATCTTGATTTAGCAAGCTCGATGTACCAGTCGCAGTAGCAGTCCCAGATGAAGTCGTAGAGCTTACTAACAGCGATACCAAGCTCGAACTTGTCGAGGTTGTCGGTTACTTCCTTAGCTAATGTGTTGAGTGTAGACAAAATCCACTTGTCTTCAAGCTCGAGTGTATCAGGAAGTTCACATTTTACATCGTGGTCGTCAATGTTCATATGAACGAAACGTGAAGCGTTGTAGAGCTTGTTAGCAAAGTTACGGCAACTTTCAACTCGCTCTTCAGAGAATCTCATATCGTTACCAGGTGAGTTACCTGTAGCAAGGAAGAATCTCAGTGCGTCAGCGCCGTACTTGTCGATAACTTCGATAGGGTCGACACCGTTGTTAAGTGATTTACTCATCTTTCTGCCCTGTGAGTCACGAATGATACCGTGGATAAATACTGTGTTAAATGGTACCTCTCCCATGTGGTGCATACCTGAGAAGATCATTCGAGCTACCCAGAAGAAGATGATGTCGTAGCCTGTAACTAAAGTGTTAGTAGGGTAGAAGTATTTTAAATCTTCAGCATCATTTGGCCAGCCTAAAGTTGAGAATGGCCACAGAGCTGAGCTAAACCATGTGTCAAGTGTATCTTCGTCCTGATGAAGATGTGTGCATCCGCACTTTGGACAAACAGTTGGAGCTTCTTTTGCAACAACTGTTTCACCACACTGGTCGCAGTAGTAAGCAGGAATACGGTGACCCCACCACAGCTGACGTGAGATACACCAGTCTTTGATGTTCTCCATCCAGTGGTAGTAGATTTTATCGAAACGCTCAGGAACGAATTTAACTCGGCCATCACGTACACATTCGATAGCAGGCTCTGCGAGTGGTTTCATCTTAACGAACCACTGCTTAGAAACTCTAGGCTCTACTGTTGTGTGACAACGGTAGCATGTACCTACGTTATGTGAGTAGTCCTCGATCTTAACTAAGAAACCGCCTTCTTCGAGGTCTTTAACGATAGCTTTTCTGGCATCGTATCTGTCCATACCTGCGTATTTTGGATAGTCCTCAGTGATTTTAGCATCGTCTGTCATACAGTTGAGGACAGGGAGGTTGTGGCGTAAGCCTACCTCAAAGTCGTTAGGGTCGTGTGCAGGAGTAATCTTAACAACACCTGTACCGAAATCCATCTCAACGTAATCGTCAGCAACGATAGGGATCTCTCTACCTACGAGTGGTAAAGTTAATGTCTTACCAATTAAGTCCTTGTATCTCTCATCGTTAGGGTTAACAGCAACAGCAGTATCACCTAAAAGTGTCTCAGGACGTGTTGTTGCAAGCTCGAGGTAACCGCTACCGTCTGTGAGTGGATAGCGAAGATGCCAGAAATGACCTGCCTGCTCCTCAAACTCAACCTCAGCGTCAGAGATAGATGTCTTACAGTGAGGGCACCAGTTGATGATACGCTCACCCTGATATATTAAACCTTCGTTGTAAAGGCGTACGAAAACTTCTTTAACAGCCTCACTACAACCCTCGTCCATAGTGAAGCGCTCGCGCTCCCAGTCACATGATGTGCCGAGCTTTCTAAACTGCTTTGTGATTCTTGAGCCGTACTCTTCTTTCCAGTCCCAAACACGCTCTAAGAACTTCTCTCTACCTAAGATTTCTTTAGACAGACCCTCTTTCTTGATAGCTTCAACTACCTTAGCTTCAGTAGCGATAGAAGCGTGGTCTGTGCCAGGAAGCCAAAGTGCACAGTAACCCTGCATACGTCTAAAACGAATGAGAATATCCTGCAAAGTGTTATCCAGCGCATGGCCGATGTGGAGCTGTCCTGTGATATTTGGCGGTGGCATAACAATAGTGTAAGGCTTCTTGTCCTTATCAATTTCTGCATGGAAATAGTTGTTTTCCATCCAGAAGTCATATATCCTGTCTTCAACCTGTTTTGGGTCGTAAGACTTAGCTAATTCTTTAGCCATTTATAATTCCTCCCTATTATAGGTTACATACGATACTATTATCTCATTTTTAGGGGCGTTTGTCAATGATATAGAGCTGATGCATAAAGAAAAAGCACCATATACGGTGCTTTTCATATTGTTTGTTATTTGCGTTTATTTAGTTGTGCTAGTGTCGATAAGACCTGTTGAATCGACAAATGTATTTTTCTCAATCTCTTTTATAGTTGTGTCGAGATAATACTGAGCAATAGGCATGAACTGTCCGTTAACAAAATCTCTGCCTTTAAGGCAAATTCCGTTTTCGTACACGTCTACCACATAGCCCTGTGATTTGTCAAACATGGTTTTGAGTTTACCTTCTTCATTCAAGCCACGTGGAACTGCAAGCGATGGGATGTGTACAGAATGGTAGCCGAGCACGTTGTCGTAGTTTGCATCTTCGCTGTACTGCTGTAGTTCAAAGCCCATGTGGGTATGACCATGAAAATGGATAGCGTTTGAATAATGGCTAAGCAAGTTTTTGAACGCTAGTGAGGTTTTGTACTGATCAAGCTTGCAGGTGGTAAGCAGATTGAGCGCATCACCACTACCCTCTTTAGACGGAATATGCTGGAAAACAAAGCAGCGTTTGTTGCGGTTTTCTTCGAGTGTTTCATAAAGCCACTGAAGTTCACCTTCAGCGAATAATCGGTCTTCGTGCGAGCTCATAATGCCGACGATGATATAGACATCGTTGTTATGAGTGAAAGAGTAGTACAGCGGATTACCTATATAACTCTCAAGATAATCACTGCTGTTATAGAGGTATTCTTCGTGGTTGCCTGCTGCAACAGGAATGTCGATGTTACTGCAATATTCGCTTACAAGTGAGTTGTACAGCTGAAGCTCTTCTTCGGTGCTGTATACGGTGACGTCACCACAGTGAGCGATGAAGTCAACATCTGATACTTCGGTGTAATATTTCATAGCTGTGATGAAATCATCTGTTGAAGTGGTGTAGTAATCGTTTTTAGATGTCGGACTCTGACCTAAGTGAGTGTCAGATATTGCGCCAAAGGAGTAGAGCTTATCTTCTTGAGATACAGTAAAACCAGACGGGAAAGTAACACTGCCGACACGCTCGTCTGAACTGTTATACACACCGATTTTAGTAGCACAAAGCGGAGCAACATTTTGCTCAATGAGTGCAGTGTAAGCGGCGATCTCGACAGAGTCATTTACTTCAATCTGGCACACATCGGAATATGAGCTGATAATTCCGTTTTCATCTTCGTATTTCAGAGTGTAAGTATCGCTGAGAAGTTCTGTATTTATAACGATATTGCGGTCATTGTTGATAAAACCGATACTGTCAGGCAAAGAGGTTGCATCGCTGTCACCTGCGAATGTGTCGATACGTTTTGCGATGAGCAGCTGAATATATGTGGCATCTAAAATAGTAACACAAGCGTCGCCGTCAGTATCAGCCGAGACTTTCTGTTGTAATGAAAGCTCGCAGTTATCAGCAAGGTAAAGTTGAACAAGGGTTGCATCGCTGATAGAAATCACGTCGTCGTTATTTACATTGCCACATGCGATTCTGGTCTGTGCGGCGTTTTCTGCACTTGCGACAATAATCAGAGTATTCAGAGTAATCAGTAAAACAAGAACAAGACAAATAAGCTTCTTCATACGTTTTCCTCCAAAGATTGTATATATAAAGATTATATCATATCTATAAACTCATAATCAAGAAAAAACAGCGGAGAAGATTCCCCGCTGTTTATACGTTGTTTAAATTACAGACTGTCTACAGTTTCGCCCTTAATAAGTGATTGTAAACAATCAGAGAGCTTTGTGCAGTAGGTTTTGTTTACAAGACATAGAGTCTCACCATTTAGAGTAGCTGTGTACTTAGCGCTGTCAGATGGATAAATCTTTACTACATCAGTAGCACGTCCAGTTGAGTAAGATAACTCAATGGTGATGGCTGGTTTTCCGCTTGGGTCTGATGTAGCAGTGCCTGAGTTCTGAATGTTTGAGATATTCTGGAAGAATACGTAGTAATTATCAGAATCGAGTTCTTCGCCTTTATATGTTGCGATAATGTTTGTATAGGTTGTTGTGCCGTCGTCGACAGCTTTAGTTGACATATTAAAGGTGTGAGAACCGCTCA
>JAUMXP010000047.1 GCA_030529125.1 Eubacteriales bacterium
AACAGGCAAAACACATGCTGATATAAGCATTATAAATACTAATAAAATACTAACTAATTTTTTCATAATTTCGCCTCCGTTTTATTCTAGTGTAGAATTATATAAAATATCCTTCTATTAATAAAACAGTTGAGAACTGAATTTTGTTTCAAAAAATTTAAAAATAACAGCGAAAATATACACAAAATTTAGTAATCTGTTTTGTATATCTTGCCAAAGCTCTTAACATAATGCAAATCACAATAAAAAGCGCCTGTGTTAAACAGACGCTTTCGTTATGTAATAATATTTAAATTACTCGGTTGCTTCTTCAGGAAGCTGTGATGTACAGTGTGGGCAACGAGTTGCTTCGATAGCGATGTCTGTACAGCAGAAAGGACATTTCTTTGTAGTAGGAGCAGCAGGCTCTTCCTTTTCCTTACCGAGTGACTGAGCTTTGTTGATAGCTTTAACAAGCAGGAATACAACAAATGCCATGATAATGAAGTTGATAACAGCTGTGATGAATGCGCCGTATGCCCATACAGTAGCACCTGCTGCAGTAGCATCTGCTTTCTCAGCACTGAGCACTACGTACTGGTCAGCAAAGTTGATACCGCCTGTCATCCATCCGATAAATGGCATAACCATATCGTTGATAAATGAATTGATGATAGCCTGGAACGCACCGCCAACAATTACAGCAACTGCTAAATCAATAACGTTACCACGAACCGCGAAATCTTTAAATTCCTTAAAAAACTTTTTCATATTGTCCTCCTAAATATTTAATTAAAGAGTAGCTTTGTGATGTACTTTCTTACCCTTTTTAACAATCACATAGCCTTTCTCAAATTCAGCCTTAGAAATAACAGCAAACATATCTGTGACTTTGTTATCGTCAACAGAAACGCCGCCCTGCTGGATAAGACGCTTACCCTCGCCTTTGGAAGCGATAAGACCGCACTTAACAAGTAAGTCGAGCACTGAGATACCATCATCTGTGAAATCAGCGTCAGTTAAAACTGTTGTAGGCATATTGTCTGTATCAACACCCTTAGAGAATAATGCACGAGCACCTTCCTGAGCTTTAGTTGCCTCTTCTTCACCATGAATGAGCTTAGTGAGCTCGAAAGCTAAGATCTCTTTAGCTTTGTTGATTTCGCTGCCTTCGAGTTTAGCGAGTTCTTCGATCTCTTCAAGTGGCAGGAATGTGAGCATCTTTAAGCATTTAACAACGTCAGCATCGTCGACGTTTCTCCAGTACTGGTAGAAATCAAACGGTGATGTCTTCTCAGCAGAGAGCCACACAGCACCTGACTGGGTCTTACCCATCTTCTTGCCCTCTGAGTTAAGAAGGAGGTTGATAGTCATAGCGTATGCGTCCTTGCCTAACTTTCTTCTGATAAGCTCAGTACCGCCGAGCATATTAGACCACTGGTCGTCACCGCCAAACTGCATATTACAGCCGTACTTCTGATACAAAGCGTAGAAGTCGTATGACTGCATAATCATATAGTTGAACTCAAGGAAAGAAAGACCCTTCTCCATACGCTGTTTGTAGCACTCAGCAGTAAGCATACGGTTAACTGAGAAACAAGCACCAACTTCTCTTAATACGTCAACGTAATTAAGGTCTAAAAGCCAGTCAGCGTTATTTACTAAAAGTGCCTTATCATCAGAAAAATCGATGAAACGGCTCATCTGCTTTTTAAAGCACTCAACGTTGTGAGCGATTGTTTCAGTAGTCATCATCTGGCGCATATCTGTACGGCCACTAGGGTCGCCGATCATAGCTGTACCGCCACCGATAAGCGCGATTGGTTTATTACCAGCCATCTGCAGACGCTTCATCAGACAAAGCGCCATGAAGTGGCCTACGTGCAAACTGTCAGCAGTTGGATCAAAGCCAATGTAGAATACAGCTTTACCGCTGTTGACAAGTTCTCTGATTTCTTTTTCGTCTGTGACCTGCGCGATAAGTCCGCGAGCCACAAGCTCTTCATATACTCCCATTTTCAATAATCCTCTCTGTTTTTATAAAATACAGTATATATTCAAACTCAATTTTGGTCAAGATATTACTTATTTTTTGAGCGCATCTTTTGCTTCTTTTTGTAGTTTGGCTTGACTTTTTTGGAGTTTTTAGCATTTTTATTCTTGTTTTCGTACTTTTGCGGAATTTTTGCGTTAATCAGGCAGTTCTTGCCTGTACCTATCAAGTCTCTGCGGTTAGCTTTAATCAACGCTTCAACAACCAGATCTTTGTTCTGAGGTTTGAAGTACTGGAGCAAAGCTCGCTGTAGGGCTTTTTCATGTGGGGATTTCGAAACGTAAACTTCCTTTAAAGTATAAGGGTCGAGCCCTGTGTAGTACATACAGGTAGACACAGTGCCCGGTGTCGGATAGAAATCCTGCACCTGGTCAGGATGAATCTTCTCTTTCTTCAAAAACAGTGCTAGCTCGACAGCCTCTTTAAGCGTAGAGCCCGGATGTGAACTCATCAGATAAGGTACTAAGTACTGTTCTTTATTTGCTTGATTTGTCTTTCTATAGAACTCGTCCTGAAAGCGCTTGTACACCTGTATATGAGGCTTGCCCATCTTATCCAGCACGATGTCTGAACAATGCTCAGGTGCAACCTTGAGCTGTCCACTGATATGATGCTCGACAAGCTCCTTGAAAAAGCGGTCGGACTCGTCTTCTAAAAGATAGTCAAAACGGATACCTGAGCGGATGAACACCTTCTTCACACCGTCTAAACTACGAAGCTTGCGTAAGATGTCGATATAATCCTCGTGTGAAACCTGCAGATTTTTGCATGGTGTTGGAGCCAGACATTTCTTGCCTTTGCACAAGCCTGCTTTCTTCTGCAGCTCACATGATGGATGTCTGAAGTTAGCGGTAGGTCCGCCAACATCGTGAATATAGCCTTTGAAATTAGGCGAAGCGATAAGCTTCTGCGCTTCTTCTAAAATACTTTCATGGCTTCTCACGGTTACCGCTCTGCCCTGATGAAACGCAATAGAACAGAAGTTACAACCGCCAAAACAGCCACGATTATGCGTAATGGAAAACTCAACTTCCAATATGCCCGGCACACCGCCTAAGTCTTCGTATGACGGGTGATAAGTACGCTCATAAGGTAATGAATAAACATAGTCGAGTTCTTCGGTAGTGAGCGGTGGCATCGGTGGAGTCTGCACCAAAATCATATTACCGTCACGCTGAATCATAGTTTTGCCACGGACAGCGTCGTACTCATCGAGCTCTTTGCGTGTTGCAATAGCGTAGTCGACCTTATCAGTGCTGACACGCTCGAAAGTCGGTAGCTCAGTTACACTCATAGGCGTGTAGTCAGAAGTCTTAACCGCGTAGCAAATACCACGGATATCATACAAAGCTTCAGTAGAGTAGCCATCGTTGAGTCTATCAGCTATCTGTATAGTCTGGTTCTCACCCATGCCGTAGATGATAATATCGGCTTTGCTATCAAACAAAATAGAGTGACGGACCTTATCGTCCCAGTAATCATAGTGTGCAAAACGACGCAGGCTTGATTCAAGACCACCTAGGATAATAACAGAATCAGGGAAAAGCCTGCGAACAATATTAGAATAAACAATGACAGCTCTGTCAGGTCTCTTGCCCATTACACCGCCTGCAGTGTAAGCATCTTTATTCCTGTGCTTTTTAGCTACACTGTAGTGTGCAACCATGCTGTCGATATTACCTGAAGTAATCATAAAGCCAAGACGAGGGGTGCCAAACTGAAGAAAATCAGCATCGCTGTTAATATCAGGCTGGGACAAAATAGCAACCCTGTATCCCCTGTCTTCAAGCACACGAGAAATAATAGACACGCCGAAGGACGGATGGTCCACGTAGCTGTCGCCTGTGATAAACACAAAGTCAACGCTGTCCCATCCGCGCTTTCTTACATCTTCAATTGAGATTGGTAGAAAAGCCATAGCACGCCTCTTATTTCTAATTTAGAATTATATAATAAATTTATTTTTCTTTTTCCGAATTATATCAGAAGTTATAATTCTGTATTAGAATTCTTCTTCAGAATTATAATCGTCATCATCAGTGTTTGCTGCAACATCCATAACGTGATTACGCTCTAACCACTCGCTGTATGACATCAAAACATCACGGGCTTTAGAGCCTTGGTGAGGACCTACAATACCCATCTGCTCCATATCGTCAATCATACGACCTGCACGTGCATAGCCTACCTTGAGACGACGTTGCAGAAGTGATGTAGATGCTTGTCCTGCTTCGATAACAACTTTGATAGCCTCTTCCATAAGAGCGTCAACATCAGGTGCATCTGTTGACGCTGACTGAGTTTCCTTCGCATTCTTGCCGAGTTCTTCGGACGCAATTCTGCGGATACGCTCCTCAACCTCAGCGTTGTACTGAGCATCATGTGATTTCTTGATATAAGCAGTAACTCGCTCAATTTCCTCGTCTTTAGCAAAACAACCCTGCACACGGACAGGCTGAGAAGCACCGATAGGTGCGTACAGCATATCACCGCGACCGATGAGCTTTTCGGCACCGCTGGCATCAAGAATCGTACGAGAGTCGATATTAGAGCTAACCTTCAGCGCTATACGTGACGGGATGTTAGCTTTGATAACACCTGTGATTACGTTAACAGACGGGCGCTGTGTAGCAATAATCAGGTGCATACCTGCAGCACGAGCCATCTGAGCAAGACGACAAATAGCGTCTTCAACTTCACTTGGTGCAGCCATCATAAGGTCAGCTAACTCGTCGATAGCGATAACAATCTGAGGGAGTTTTTCCTTAGCGACAGGAAGTCCGCCAACTTCTAAGCAAACTTCTTCTTCGCTGTCTTCTCTAGTATTTTGCTGTATGTATTCGAGATTCTTCTCGATTAATTTATTGTATGAACCGATGTCCTTGCAGTCGTACTCAGAGAACAACTTGTATCGGTTGAGCATCTCAGAAACAGCCCAGTTCAATGCACCTGCTGCCTTTTTAGCATCGGAAACAACAGGAACAAGCAGATGCGGAATGCCCTTGTACTTTGAGAATTCAACCATCTTAGGGTCGATAAGAAGAATCTTGACTTCGTCAGGATTTGCTTTAAACAAGATACTCATAAGTAGGGAGTTCACGCACACTGACTTACCTGAGCCGGTAGTACCCGCAATAAGCAAATGAGGCATCTTAGCCAAATCTGTGAGTACAATCTCACCGCTGATGTCACGACCAAGCACGCAAGAAAGCTTGGATTCGCTCTTTCTAAATTCGTTTGAATCGATGAGTTCACGCAAAGAAACAGTGCTTGTGACTTTGTTTGGAACCTCGATACCGATAGCGGCCTTGCCAGGGATAGGAGCTTCGATTCTAACACCTTTCGCAGCTAAATTCAGCGCAATATCATCAGCAAGGTTTGTGATCTTGCTAATCTTAACACCTGCGGCAGGCTGGAGCTCGTAGCGAGTAACAGATGGTCCGCGACAGATGTTAGTGATGTTAGCTTTAACACCAAAGCTGTTGAGTGTATCAACGAGCTTTGTAGCGTTGTTCTGGAGCTCGAGCATAGCAGACGAGCCCTCTGTATCGATAGCAGGATTAAGTAAAGTAACAGGAGGGAAAGAATACTTTTTCTTCTTTTCTTCTTTCTTTGTCTTTGAAACCTGATCTTTGATCTCGTCAGTTTCTTTAGCGAGATCAACAGGTACTGTTTCAGGGTCCGGTTGTTTAGCGCCATCTGACATAACAGCTGTGTTTTTACGCTTGGAAATCTTGTCTGCTACAGCTGAAGCATCGCTGACAGCCTTGTCGCTTGCGATGCCGTTATTAGCGTTATTGATAATATCAATAATCTGTTGGTCAGCCTGTGCTTCAGGTGACATAATCTTCTCTTTCTTTTTGACAGAACCATTAAGCGGAATGTCAATACGGTCAGCTGCATGTGGCTTTGCATGATGATCAATCACTGTAACAGAATCGTCACGTTCGTTGCTGTCATCTTCTCTGTAGCTACGTCGTGTGTCACGCTTTTTGATACGGTCAATCTGCTTGTGAGCGACTTTCGCAATATCTGAAAGTGTAACACCAGTAAGAAGCATAATAAAAACAATAAGTCCGACAATGACAATGATGATAGACGGAGCATCAGTAAACAAGGCTCTGAAAACATAGCCTAAGATAGTACCGATAACACCACACAAGCTCTCGCCCTCGTAAGAACCTGCAAACGAATCCGCAAGTGCCTGAAAGTAGTTACGGTCTTTGTTGTAATCTATATCCCCGCACAGATAAATCAATGTCGCAAAGAATGTGACAATGAGGATAGACAGCGCAACTTTGGCAGTTTTGTGGCTCATCTGCTTTTCTTTAGCGGTCATAATACCTAGATACAAGAAAACAAACGGCACAAGGATAAAGCTGATACCGAAGATACCAAACATAGTATTGCGGATACCGAGCCAAAGGTTGTCGCCTCTTATGATAAGCAAAGCAAACAGAAGGACTGATGCTGCGCAAAGTAGAATCGCTTTAATCTGCGGATTAATAATCGAATCATTCTTTGGCGCAGGTTTTCTCCTCTTGTTTTGTGTAGTATTTGATTGAGTTTTCTTAACCGGCTTTTTAGACTTTTTCTTTTCAGCCAAGTTCATCACTCCTGTATTTTCTGATTTAGAATTATATTATATTCCTATAAAGAATTATTAAGCGAAAATATTATAGCCAACGTTCATCTCGATAAGGCTGACAACAACAACAGCAAGACCTGCAAGTGCAGTGTAAGCAATGAATACGATCATCTTGTTGGTTTTGAGCAACCACTTGAAAAGAACAATAGACAGGTAACCTACAATCGCAGAAGAAATCATACCTGCGATGATAGCGCCAATAGAAACTGTAATACCTTCTGGAGCTGAAAGAGCATCTGAAAGCTCAAGTATAGCAGCAGCTAAGATAGACGGAATAGCCAGAATAAATGTAAAGTCGAGTGCTTTCTGACGGTTTACTCCTCTGAGCTGACCTGCAGCCAAAGTAGAGCCACTACGTGAAAGACCAGAGAAAACAGCAGCACAACACTGTGTAAGACCAACAACGATAGCATCCACTACTGTAAGTGACTGTTTACCAGCACCTAGCTCTGACAATGTGCCGTTAGCTTCTTCTCTTCTCTTGAGTCTGTTGTTAAACCTATTACCAACAAAGAGCAGTATGCTTGTAACAA
This sequence comes from Eubacteriales bacterium, assembly GCA_030529125.1. Lineage (GTDB taxonomy): Bacteria > Bacillota > Clostridia > Oscillospirales > Acutalibacteraceae > Ruminococcoides. The sequence goes on from JAUMXP010000047.1 coordinate 7,214, forward strand.
GCAGTGAAATACCAACTACAATGAAGTACTTAGAATCGCCTGACAGTACTTCTGCAAAGTCTTTCACCTTCATGTCTGTGCCCGGAATCGGCACAAAAAGCAAGAATAACGGTAAGAGTGCAACAATAAGCATGAATATCATCTTGCGCTCGTGGTTCATCTCTTTGAACGTAAATTTGCCTGTAAATACGTCTTTGATAATAGCAAAGAACTCTTTGATAAGCTTGAAAATAAGTTTGTAATAAAAGGCAACCACCGCAACTAGTGTGCCGATATGTAACATTACGTTGAAGAACAGGTTATCCTCAGAAACACCTAAAACGTGCTGAGTTATAGCAAGGTGTCCAGAACTCGATACCGGTAAGAATTCGGTGAGTCCCTGAATGATGCCTTGAATAACAGCTTCAAAAATACTCATATTAACCTCCGTTTATGTAACGCCAAAAGGCGTATTATTCTGAATTAGAATTATCATCAACACAGTCAGTAGACTTAGACTTACTGTCTGTAATCATAGAAAACAAGCAATCAGTGGCATCCTTAAGAGTGCCGACCTCGTCGACCAGCCCCTCGTCTACCGCTTCCTGTCCCTCTAAAATAGTGCCGATATCTGTCACAAGCTCGCCTGTGTTGAGCACAAGCTCCGTGTAGCGTTCTTTAGTGATATTGGAATTCTCTGCAACAAAGGTAGTAATTCTGTCCTGCATACGACGAAAGTACTCGAAAGTCTGCGGTGCACCGACAGTTAGCCCTGTAGTACGGACAGGGTGTACAGTCATCGACGCGCTCTTGGCTATATAGCACTTGTCAGACGCAACAGCAAGCGGAATACCGATAGAATGTCCGCCACCGAGCACAATAGATACTGACGGCTTTTTCATCCCTGAGATAAGCTCAGCTATCGCTAGACCTGCTTCAACATCACCGCCTGCTGTGTTGAGCAATATCAGTAGCCCATCAATACGCTCGTCTTCATCGATAGCAACGAGCTGCGGTATGACGTGTTCGTACTTTGTAGTCTTGTTAGATGACGGCAGGATAAAGTGACCTTCGATCTGACCGATAATAGTCAGACAGTAAATAACCTTATCTCCCCTACGTGTGATAACAGAGCCGATATTACCAATTCGTTCGTGGTAATTATCACCCGAGAACTGTTCGGTCAAATCAGGTTCTTGGGTCAATTCTTCGTCTGAATCAGAGCTTGAAAAATTTCCTGAATATTTTGTATCCATGAGAAAACGCACCTCCAAAGATAGCGTATCCCAAAAACACAAAATAATGTATATAATCGAAGTTATTATAACATCATTTAGTGTAATCTTCAAGAAAAATAAGTAATTTTCTCAATAATTTCTATATTATAATTTTATTTTGTTTAATATGTAGTATGCTATTATACATAAATTCATTTTTGGAGGATCTCAAGTGAGTTCAAATTTCGTTTATGGAATTATAATAGCAGTGCTGATTATGATGTCAGCGTTCTTCTCCTGCGTGGAAACTGCTTTTTCGTGTGCTAACAGAATCAGACTTAAGAGTTATGCTGACAACGGCAACAAAAGGGCCGTCACAGCATTATGGGTTAGTGACAATTTTGACAAGGTTCTGACTGCTATACTCATCGGAAACAACGTAGTAAACTTAGGCTGTTCATCTATCGCGACAGTGCTGTGTATGGATCTGTTCCACAATTACGGCGCAGCTATAGCTACCGGTGCAACTACATTACTGGTACTCACTTTCGGTGAAGTTATCCCTAAGTGCTTTGGTAAAGAAGCAACTGACACTATAGTACTGCACACCGCTAGAATGCTGAAGATAATGACATATATTCTGATCCCATTCGTTTACTTTTTCATTGGTATCAAATCAGTTGTGCTCAAGCTCGCTAAAGTAAAAAAAGACCAACCAAGCGTCACAGAAGACGAGCTCAAGTACATCATTGACTCCATCGAAGAAGAAGGCATTCTTGAAGAAGAAGAAAAAGAACTCGTACAGTCAGCGCTTGATTTTGACGAAAAAACTGCGCTTGAAATTCTGACCCCTCGTGTAGACGTTGTACTCATCGACGCTGAAGATAGTGAAAAAGCTATCCGCGACCTTATCTTCAAAGAGCGTTACTCTCGTATCCCTGTATACGAAGATAATATCGACAACATCATCGGAATACTACACACAAGAGATTATCTCGAAGCACTCAGCAAGGGTGAAACTCCTGATATCAAAGAGCTTGTCACAGAAGCTCACTTCATCTACAAATCCAGAAAGCTATCTGACATTCTCGCTGATTTCAAAGAAAAACAGCTTCATATCGCTATAGTCACAGACGAATACGGCGGAATTTTAGGTATTGTTACTATGGAAGACCTGCTCGAAGAAATTGTCGGTGATATATGGGACGAAGATGAAGAGGAAGAACGCACATACACTAAGCTCAAAGACGGAAGATATATCATCAGCGGCGATATGGATCTTTCTGACCTGTTTGAAATCTTCGAAATGAACGATGACGATGATATCGAAAGCATCTCAGTAGGCGGATTTATTGTAGAGCACTCAGGCACTATACCGCCTATAAACCATAGCATCACCTACAAAGACTTACGTTTCACTGTGAAACGTGTGAAGAACAACAGGATTCTTTCTGCTTTTGTTTCAAAAATCGACGAGGATTAAATTTGTTTATACCCTTACACACAATACTGATAGGAATTGTGAGTAATCCCCATAGTATACTGTAATACAGGCATATCTGTCCCAGCAGATTGTAAGCAACATTAGAATAATCCCAGACGTTGAGCCTAAGCCACAAGTTCACTATGCATCCACAGAAAAACTCAAGCACCGTGATAACAGCACTGCCGATTACACACTTAGAAATCAATGCAATATCTGTGCATTTTTTGAATATTTTGTACAGGATAATAAAGCATAAGCCACCTGTTATCACCATTGAAATATGAGTGCGCCTACGCCACAAAACCTCAATCATACCATAAGCAAAACCACCCATAAGGAATAGCGACAAATCTTTACACACTCTTGTTTTTATACTTTTTTTCATAAAAAAATCACCCCGATTAGTTTTAGCCAATCGGGGTGGTTTTATTTTTACGTAATATTAATTAATAGTTTTCAGCTTTGATTCTGAAGTGTGCTCTT
>JAUMXP010000204.1 GCA_030529125.1 Eubacteriales bacterium
TCTACAAATGGCAACTTACAAACAAAAACGCCAAGTAGCTGGTCATCAGACCATAATTTATCAGGAATTGTACCAGAAGCAACACCCTGAGTCTGGAAAACATATTCCCCATTAATATATTCAGGTTCTTCTGTTACTTTATGAGTAATAAACTTGCCGTTAATATCACCATGAGTGCCAACATAAGTGACGATGTCGCCTTTATGAACCTCCTGCGGCTCTACTTCTTTTACAAGGATAACATCATCAATCATCAACTCAGGTTCCATACTTCCTGAAGATACACGATAAATCTGGTATCCAAAAACACTTGGTGCTTCACCAGACATACGAGCATCAAATACTACAACAACTACTGCAATCAAAAAGATAAGTAGTATAGTACCTAGTATGCTCATTATTCTTCTAAATATTTTCACTACTTCACCTTAGTTGTACATCATATAAACCTGTGATGGGTTAAATGTAACAGAACCGGAATCACAAATTACAAACCACTCAACAACCAACAGTCCTGGGTTAGCATCTGTTTCTACAAGCATCGGAACATATGCGTTACGTACAATGTGCAGATCTGACTGAGTCTCAACGTATGTTCTTACTGAGTTAGTAGGATACATAACGCAAAGTCTTGAAGATCCACCAGTTGGTGTAAATGATGGTAAGAAGAGTGATACAACTGTATCAAACTCACGGCTGGAGTTTGATATAACAGTTTTAAAATAAGCAACTTCTTTTTCTTGAAGGGTAACATTAGAAGCACCTACCGGTGCACCTCCATAGGTAACTACCTTGTTACCCATAGAACCTTGATATGTAGTAAGAGTGCAAGTTTCTGAACGAAGTTTTGTTTCCTCTTTGAGCTCAAGTCCTATACCCTCTTTTGTATCAGGTTCAAACCATGAGAAAGATGCAGTTGGCATACTGACAATAACAATAACCAGTAAAAGCAACAAGCTTATAACAGGTAACATTCTTTTCATGGTTTTCACCTCCTAAATAAATTAATAATCAAATTCTGCAAAATCGCCTGATATTGTACCAGCACTAAACGAATCAGCAACATAAACAATGTTTTCGTTTGTAACAGCAGGAACACTTAAATTATCCACTTTAAATGCACAGATTTCTTTAGAAGAATCTGAACCATCATAATCCAAAGGATCATTAGAGAATGTATCCTTATGACAAATATAGAGATTCACGTTATTCTGCGCATCATACGGAATTGTAGCACGATAATAATTAGTGTTGCCAACGCGCTGCATAGTAACAAATGTTTCGTTACTATCACTTGCATCAGTGAAACATGCACGAACATTGTAGTTTTCAATATTCTCGCCAGATGCATTATAGAAATACAGACATCTTTCACCAATGTACTCACCAGTACCGAAGAGAGTCTTGAGCGTTCTACTACCAACACGACCAGCACCATCAGTAACTTCAACCTTAATATACTTAGTTCCACTTACAGAATGTATCTTATACTGAAGTAAGAAACTGTTGATAAATGACTGAATTGATGTTACTTGTGTAAAACCAGATTGTTTACCTTCAAGTCCAACATAAGAACCTGTCTTATTGGTATCTGATGAGAAATACTTAGCAGCGTAATCGAGTATACCACCCTTTACGATAACATCAAGCTGAATATTATCGATAACCTTTGAATTGTCATAAATCTTCTGTAAGCCATAGAAATCCACGATTTCGAAATTATCAACTCTGATAAGATAATACTTTTCAGTTGTTGAAGCAGAAGACTTAACCTTAACTAAAGAATATGTATATGTATTCTCAGTTGGTGTAATATAGAATTTACCCTTATCAAAATCAAAGGTAGCTGCGTTACCAGCAACAACTTCTGCAGTAAGGGCTGCATCGCCAAAATCACATGTATAGTTAAATGAAATTGGTTCATTCTTAAGGGCTCTACCCTGCTGAATTGTAGTTTCTCTATCAGTAGCTACATAATCAGAGTAGTTTTCTTGCCATGTATTGATAGCATAAGGAGCGGTGCCACCGTTATGCCAATACGCGTTTGCATCGTTACTAATCAATGCAGAATCTGTGTAATTTGAAGTAGCGTCCTTCTTATAGAAATTAACGTACTTGTAACTGTATGGGATATCTGCATAATACACGCGCTGAGAAGCATCGTTTATAAACTTAAAAGTCATCGCTTTAGTATGACCATCAGAGAAGTTTGTGTCATCATCTGTATTAGAATAATGAACCATTACCTGACCGTCTCCCCAACCAGAGTTATCTGTGAAGAAAATACGACGGTTACCATACTCTGTGCCATCAGCGAATGTATGTTTATCATCTACTGTAATAGTAGCAGAAGCAGTAGAG
>JAUMXP010000205.1 GCA_030529125.1 Eubacteriales bacterium
GCTGCTTTTACTAATGCGAGAAAAGCTGATATAAACAAAAAAGGCTACCGAATTGGTAGCCTTAATTTTATTATTCTGCTTGTGCAGCTTCGTCGTACATTTTCTTGAGATCTTCGAGATCATAAGGTGTCTGCTGATAGAGGTAGTAGTTAAGCCAGTTGTAGTATAGCAGTGCTGCGCTACTGCGCCAGACCATCACTGGTTTTTTAGTGATATCGTTGTCAGGGAAGTAATTACGCGGAATCTCAGGATTAAGTCCCTTGTTCTTGTCTCGGTAATACTCGTTTGCAAGAGTATCAGCATCATACTCAAAATGGCCTAAGATAAAGAACTGTCTGCCGTTTTTGTTACTGACAATCGACACACCTGTGAGGTCACCCGCGGCTAAAATTTCGAGCTCTTCTATGCTCTCCAAATCAGCCTTGTTAACACCAGTATTGCGTGAATGCGGACAGTAGAACATATCGTCAAAACCTCTAAGCAACGGATGCAACGGATTTAACGGGCGGTGACGGTATACACCGCTAAGCTTCTTGTCATAGGTGATTTTCTTAACACCATAGTGATGATAAAGCCCCGCTTGTGCACCCCAACAAATGTAAAGTGTTGAGTATACGTTCTTCTTTGCCCAGTCAAAAACCTCTGTGAGCTCATCCCAATAGTCAACATCTTCAAAGTCAAGCAGCTCGACAGGAGCACCTGTAACTATCATTCCGTCGAATTTCTGATCTTTTATCTGATCAAAAGTCTTGTAGAATGTGGTAAGATGTTTTTTAGATGTATTCTTAGACTCGTGTGTCTCCATCTGCAAAAGCTCGATGTCAACCTGAAGCGGTGAGTTGCCAAGTAATCTTAAAAGCTGAGTTTCAGTGACGATTTTAGTCGGCATCAGGTTAACAATGATAATCTTCAGCGGACGAATATCCTGCGACATAGCACGTTTTTCCGGCATAACAAAGATGTTCTCTGATTCTAATATCTTTGTAGCAGGTAAGTCATTTGCAACTTTAATCGGCATAGTACCGCCTCCTTTACAAAAAATCTTTAGTATTCGCAACGCAAATTTTTAGTTGCGAAACAATAAGCCTCGAACGATTTGGTCTGCGACAGCGATATCAAGCCTCGTTGTCCTCCGCTATTCCTCGAATAACTCCTACTCGCTCAACCACTCTGCGGATACTTCGTATCCTGCGAGTAGTGTGGGCTCGTCCGTCGTTATTTCGAGGGCTACGGACTTCGGCTCTTAGTACTGTTTTCCCCAGTATACCATGTGCTTAGCTTCTTTTCCACAGCATACGCACTTATCAGACAGATGCTCTTCCTCAAATGGAATACAACGGCTCTTCACACCGCCTGTAACTTCCTTGAGTTTTTCTTCGCACTCTTTGTCGCCACACCACATAGCTTTGATGAAACCAGGCTTTTCTTCTGCTGTCTGTACAAACTCATCAAAAGTTGTAGCAACGTGAGTTTTTTCCTGCATATTCTTGAGTGCTCTTTCGTACATGCCGTCGTGCACAGCCTGTAAAGCCTTCTCAACCTCAACCTCGAGGTTATCAAGAGAAACAAAAATCTTCTCTCTAGTGTCACGTCTAACGATTACGCACTGGTTCTTCTCGATATCCTTAGGGCCGAGCTCAACTCGAACTGGTACGCCCTTCATCTCGTACTGACTAAACTTCCAGCCAGGTGACTGGTCTGAATCGTCGTACTTAACTCTGAACTGACCTTTGAGTCTGTCATAAAGCTCCTGACCCTTCTCGAGTACGCCCTCTTTATGAGTAGCGATAGGGATAATAGCAACCTGGATAGGTGATACCTTTGGAGGTAAAACAAGACCATCGTCGTCCCCATGTACCATAATGATAGCACCGATCATACGAGTAGATACACCCCATGATGTCTGGTGCGGGTAGTGTTGCTGATTATCTCTGCCTGTATATGTGATGTCAAAGCTCTTAGCAAAGCCATCACCAAAATAGTGAGAAGTACCGCCCTGCAGTGCAACACCGTTGTGCATCATAGGCTCGATTGTGTAGGTAGCTAAAGCACCTGCAAACTTCTCTTTCTCTGTTTTCTTACCAACTACTGCAGGAATAGCGAGAGTCTCTCTGTAGAAATCCTCGTAAACCTTGAGCATTGTGAGTGTTTCGTCCTGAGCTTCTTGTGGAGTCTCATGCATGGTATGACCTTCCTGCCATAAGAACTCAGAAGTTCTAAGGAATGGACGGGTAGTTTTCTCCCATCTTACTACAGAACACCACTGGTTATATAATTTTGGTAAATCACGGTATGTGTTGATTACCTTAGCATAATGCTCACAGAAAAGCACCTCTGATGTTGGACGT
>JAUMXP010000206.1 GCA_030529125.1 Eubacteriales bacterium
AAGAATACAAGTATAATTATACTTGTAAAAGTACATAGCTTTTAATATTTCAATCAAAGAGAGGTTAGAATTATGAAAAATTATTTGCACTATTGCTTGCACTTATGATGGTATTTTCACTTGCTGCTTGTGGCAGCGAAGATGCCGACAATAATGCTACTGAGAATGCAGACCCTACAGAAGCGCCAAAGACTACAATCGGCGATGTAACACTTCAGTTTGACAGTGCTGTAATGTATGACCCATACGAGTCCGAAGCAAACAAACCAAACCTGCTCGTTTACTACACATTCACAAACGACTCTGACACTGAAGTATTCCCTTGCGATAAGATTTATATGAAGGCTACTCAAGATGGTTCAAGCATTTCTGCAATCAGCTATCTCGAGGATGCTATTCCACCTGAAATGAACCTTTTCTACAAAGCAGTTCAGCCAGGTGAAACTGTTAAGCTTGTTGAAGCTTTTCAGGCTGATATCAAAGGCGGCGAAGTAACTGTGGAATTCATTGATCTGTACAACACAATCACGGATACTCTTGTTGTTAAGGCAACCCCTTCATCACTTGAGTTAATCACAGAATCATTAGCAGTTATTGAAGAAGAAACAACTGAATAACTAATTAACATCAAAGCAGTCACTCAGGTGGCTGCTTTGATTATTTTATCTTTTTCTGCTAACATAAATTTCGAAGTATCTCGCCTATATCTTTTCTAAGTTTTCAGTATACTTCTTTTATTCGATATTCCGGTGAAAGTACTAAAGCTTTTCTTTTGCTAAAGCTTTTTATCTTTCACCAGTCAGACCGAGGGGATTATCATACCTTAAGGCACCAACAAAAAGACTGTGCTCTAAATTAAGGCACGGTCTTTTTATATACATCAACTTTGTACTTTCCCTCTTGCAAAAGTCTTGCTTTGGGTGTATTATACCAAGCGGCGGAATTGGAGGGTAAATGTTGAACTTTGTTGATAGAATCAAGCGACTGACCTTTAAGAAGGTAGTCAAAAAGAGCAGGCGCTTTGCAAAGAAAAACATAGTTATGTTTGTAGCACTGACAGCAGCTATAATAACCTGTTTTTTTGTGCCACCTGATAAAGAGTACCTAAACTACTTTGACACAAAAACTCTTGCGTGCTTATTTGTCACGCTTGCGGTTGTTTGTGCACTGAGGAACATACGGTTTTTCACTATACTTGCACGTAAGCTTGTTATGATAACAGGCAACCTGCGGTCACTTTTTGTGATGCTTGTGTGCATAACGTTTATAGGCTCTATGCTCATAGCAAATGATATGGCGCTGATTACGTTTTTACCTCTTGGATACTTTGCACTATCAGTAGCTAAAGAAGAGAAGTATATGGCATACTTGTTTATATTGCAAAACATCTCTGCTAACTTAGGCGGTATGCTGACACCGTTTGGTAACCCGCAGAACTTGTATCTATACTCTTACTACAATATACCTACAGGTGAGTTTTGCTCAATAATGCTGATGCCGTTTTTGCTGGCGATTGCGATACTTCTTTTGTGCTGTATGTTTGTAAAGCCTAAAAAGCTTTTGATAAATGAAAAGTCTTTATACAAGCTCGACACAAAACGCACAGTGCTGTATCTTATTTTGTTTGCTGTTTCTCTGCTTGTTGTATTCAGAGTAGTCCCTGTGATATGGGGACTGGTGTTTGTAACCGCAGTTTTACTGATTGTCGACAGAGAAGCTATACTGATGGTTGACTATCCGCTTTTGCTGACATTTGTATTCTTCTTTATATTCGCAGGAAACCTCTCGCGAATTGACTATATAAGCGAAATGTTCTCTCAACTGCTCTCAAAAGATACCCTGCTAGTATCGATTCTATCATGTCAGTTTATCAGCAATGTCCCGACAGCAATACTACTATCGCAGTTCACAAACGACTACACTTCCCTACTGCTAGGTGTAAACATAGGCTCCGCAGGAACGCTGATCTCATCGCTTGCAAGCCTGATTACATACTCAGAATTCAAAGTGCTCTATCCCGACAAGACAAAAAAATATCTACTTATGTTCACTCTGATAAACGCAGGCTTCCTGATAGTGATGACCCTGTGCACAAAACTGTTCTTTATATGAGCATAATATAAGGCTGTACCCGTAATAGGTACAGCCTGTTTTGTTGCCATATATTTTCTTAAACTAACGGCTCAAAATCTCTAAACAAACATCAATAAACATCAAATCGGCTATAAACGAAAACAACCCGCCCAAATTGCAGATTTTACTGCTTTTAGGGCGGGTTGAGTTGTTGCATCTTACTTCAAGATCTTGAATTTGCCGATTACAGGTAGCTCTTTTGCTCTTCCGTT
>JAUMXP010000048.1:0-2230 GCA_030529125.1 Eubacteriales bacterium
ATCTACAATTCTTTCTGCAATCCAACCATCGTGTTTTAGCGGCTCGATGCAGATTGAAAACTTAGACTTTTTTTGAAACGCGATTTTTGTGCCATCAATCCAATTCACCCTATAACCATTCTCCATGTTATTCAAATAACTTCCGGCAGACTCAACTCGCTTGCGTGCGTTTAACTTATTAAAAAAAGTACTTCTTTCATTATTTTCAGAATCGTGACTTTCAATAAATGATGCAAAATATGGTTTTGTTTCAAGAAATGTATCAGGATAATTTCTGTCTTTATTTTGTAAATCAGGTAAATAGCTGATACCTGTTGTCAGGGCTTCAACACCACATGGTAAGTAAAAGTTACGATCAAAATAATCTATAGGATAAGGACAAATAGAATAGTCTACCAAATTATAGTCAGGAACATAGTTTTCGCCTTCAACCATAACACGCACACATGGATAATCCATTACATACTTATCATAGACGCCGTTTGACCAGTATCCACCAGGATATAAAACACCACAAATAACAAAATCCGGATCATCACACACTTGTACATCATAGTGTTTCTTCAATATATCAAGAATCGGATTGTTGTTAGGATCAAATGTGCTTCTGATACTCAATCCTGTAAAATTCACTTTAATCGTTTTTTTACTCATAGATTTCAAGCTCCAATAGATTTAATTTGATTGTTTAATCAATAGAAACTAATTTACCCATTCTTACATGTCCCATATATTCATGATTCCATCTAACTCCATTTGGATCATCCTCATATATTTCAAAAGGAATTCTCTGTGATGGTTGATCAAGCGTCTGTTGGTGATTCATTGAATCAACTTCAAAAATATTAAGTATCAAAAAGTATTGACCAATTGGCAGGATATCCGGTGTAAAACTAAGTTTTATTGTATGCTCGCCAGCTTCCTTTACTTCAAAAGTATCGGTTTCGTAGTTTCCTATTTCTGTACTATCAAAATAGTAAGCTTCACTTCTTAATCGCACAGCAGCATATGGTCGTGTTGACTTAAAAGCAAAGCTCAAGTTAACCGGTTCATTGTACTTAAATCTAGATCTTCCATCTAACAAATCTAAAGACATAGCTCTGAAATTTCCACCGATACCTGAGTATGGTCTGTTTGCTTTGTCTAAATCAAAGTGAAGTCTAGCCTCTTCATCATCCTTTAAGTAACGTGCTATACCTTCTTCAACTGAACCAATAAACGCAATCTGTCCATGTTCAAGAACAATAGCTCTGTTACACAATTTCCTAACAGTGTTCATATTATGGCTGACATATAAAATAGTTTTGCCTTCATTTTTTGCAAGCTCACTCATCTTATTCAAGCACTTTGTCTGGAATGCCATATCACCAACAGCCAAGACCTCATCCATAAGCATTATTTCTGAATCAAGATGAGCTGCTACGGAGAACGCGAGTTTTACAAACATACCGCTCGAGTAACGCTTTACCGGTGTATCGATAAACTGGCGCACCTCAGAAAATTCTATAATGTCTTCCATCTTTTTATCGATTTCTTTTTTTGTCATACCCAGGATAGCACCATTCATATATACGTTTTCACGGCCAGTTAATTCTGGATGAAAACCTGTACCTACCTCGAGCATAGACGCAATTCTACCATTAAGACAGATCTCACCGGTTGAAGGAGCAGTTACTCTTGACAATAATTTTAACAGTGTTGACTTACCTGCACCGTTATGTCCTATTATTGCAACTCGCTCACCTTTTTTTACATCAAAACTAACGTCGTTAAGTGCCATAAAGGTTTCACCAGCTACGTAATCCTTCTCGCCGATCTTCTTAGTAGGATCTTCTTTTTTAAGTAATTTAGCGGCTTTTCTCTGCAGTTCTTCTCGCAGGGTTGTTCCACCTATCTGACCAAGCCTATACTGCTTAGATACATTATCAACTTTAATCATTAAGTCATTCATCATAAATCTCCTTAAATTGTATCCATAAATGTACGTTCAATTTTACTGAACAGAATAAGTCCTATTACAAATACAGCAATTGTAAACACCCAACTGATTAAGTAGTATGTCAGATCAAAATAACCAACACCAAACATTGCATAACGGAAGGTTGTAACAATCGGTGTCATAGGGTTGAGCTGATACAAGAACATATATTTAGAGAAGGATGCAGACTCTGATACCAGTGTAAGACCATAAGCGATATCTTCGTTAGGTGAAATTGTAAGGTAAGCGATT
>JAUMXP010000048.1:2240-10165 GCA_030529125.1 Eubacteriales bacterium
AATGTAACAAGCATCTGTAAATCTCTGTATTTAGTAGTTACCGAAGAAATGATAACACCAAGACCTGTAGACAAAATCATCATCTGGAAAATAACTAAAGGCAAGAACAACATCCAAGGAGTAACTGCCATATCACATCCGCCGATAATTGCATAAATTATCATAGCTATAACCAGCATTGCAAACTGAATACCGAATGATATCATATGCGACAACGCTGTCGAAATCGGCGATACTAAACGCGGGTAATAAACCTTACCCATAACAGAACTATTAGTTAAGAACGTGCTGGATGTAGCGGTAAGTGTTCCAGAGAAATAAGACCAACAAACACTACCAGAAAGATAGAATAAAAATTCAGGAATATAGTAATCACCTGCAACGTCTTTTGTTGTTAATCCGGCAAGTCCGCCAAACACAAGCGTGTAAACAAATGTTGTAAGAAGTGGCTGAATCAAAGCCCAAGCAGGACCGAGAACCGTCTGCTTATACTTAGAAACGAAATCTCTCTTTACAAACAAGAAAATTAAATCACGATATGATAATGTTTCCTTAATATGTAAGTCAAACAACCTATGCTTGGCTGTAATTCGTGTTTTAAAACCCGAATTTAAGGTTTTAGTCTCTTTCATAATAATATTGCCATTCCTTTCAAAATAATAAAAAGCTATTGGTTAGTATTAAAAATCTATTTTACTTTTTTATTTCTTTCTAAAAATACGTTTTGGTGTATTACGTAGATACTCTTTTACGACTTTGCCCTCAGGGCGCCACACCTTAATACCTAACTCGCTTTCAACAGCTCGCTTCATAAATTTCTCATGGGTCTCACCTGCAACGCATCTGGATCTTCTGCATGCTTTGTCTATAGGCTGGTCAATTATGTGACACAGAAAACTCTCTAACTCTGCATATTTTTGTTGCAGATAAGTCGGATTATTGAATATCGGTTGTCTTAACATATCAAAATACAGCTCATCATTACTTGCGATTTCCAGAATTTTATCAATCGCACTATCAAAATCAGGATAATCACTGATATCAATAAACGCTTTTTCGTTGAATATATCTTTAATATTAGAACTACCATAATAAATCGGAACTGTATCAGCACAAAAAGCTTTTACAATCTTATCCGAGACAAAGCCTTCTTCTTTTGCGTCTTCAAAACAAAGCGAGAACTTGCATTTTCTTAAGAAAGCTTCTTTTGATCCGTCAAGCCAATCAACCGTTTCACCGTTTGGCATATTGTTCAGATACGAACCTACCGATTCAACTCGTTTACGGGCATTAAGCGCTTTGAAAAAATCACCTCGGATATTATGCTCTGAATCATGGCTGGCAATGAAAGATGCAAAATACTCTTTAGTATTCAGAAACTCCTTAGAATAATCTCTGCCTTTATCCTGCAACTCCCTAAAAAACGTCCTGCGATTTGTGAATGCTTCTATTCCACACGGGAAATATAAGTTTCGATCAATATAGTCAATCGGATACTGACACACAGAGTAATCTACAAGGTTATAATCAGGAATGAGATTTTCACCATTAATAAGGATACGAATTTTAGAGGAATCCAATATGTACTTGTCATATAACCCCTGATTAAAATACCCCTTATACAACACTCCGCAAAAAAGATAATCTGGGTCATCACAGATTTCTACATCATAATGTTTTTTGAGTATATCTAATATGCTATTGTCATTCGGATTGAAGTCATTTCTGATACTTCAACCCGTAAAATTAATTTTTATAGACTTTCGACTCATTAGGATATATCCTTCCTCACGAAAAAATTATCATAATACTATTTACTTCTTTACCTTTTGTTTAAGTTTCTCATATCGCTTTTTACCAAGAATTCTCATTGTGATATGATTTGGCAAATGTCTGAAGTAATTTCTGACAACTTCTTTTTCAGGTCGCCAGATTTTACCTTCTTTTTCCCTGATGATGTGCTTAGCTAAAAATTTTTCATGATAATCTGCTGTTAAATATCTGCCTCTACGATAGGCTTTTTCTAAAGGCTGGTCAAAAATATGACACAAGAACTGTTCAACCTCAGCATACTTCTCTTCGGGATACTTAGGATTATTAAATATAGGCTGTCTGAGCATTTCAAGATACAGCTCGTCATTGTTTTCGATTTCTAATATCTTGTCAATTGCCTCATCAAAGCTATCATAATCCCCTACATTAATAAAAGCCTTTGGATTGAAAATATCTGTGATATTTGAGCTGCCATAATATATAGGTATAGTGTCAGCTTGAAATGCTTCAATAATTTTCTCAGTAATAAAGCCCTCATGTTTTGTGCTTTCAAAACACAAAGAAAATCTACATTGTTTAAGAAATTTTTCTTTTGAACCGCCAAGCCAACTAACCGTTTCACCATTAGGCATATTGTTCAAATATGTACCAATTGATTCCACGCGTTTCCTTGCATCAAGAGCTTTGAAAAAATCGCCACGTATATTAAATTCAGACTCATGACTTGCGATAAATGACGCAAAATACGGCTTTTCACCCAATATAGAGTCAGGATAATTACGTTCTTTATCCTGTAAATCACGAAAAAAAGGTCTTCCGTGTATGAACGCTTCAACTCCACAAGGAAAATAGCAGTTTCTATCCAGAAAATTAACCTGATACTGACATATAGAATAATCGACCAAGTTGTAGTCAGGCACAAAATTCTCGCCCTCAATCAGAATACGGACACAAGGATGCTCAAGTATGTATTCATTGTAATGACCAAGACAAAAAGATCCATGGTCATACAATACACCGCACAAAAGATAATCTGGCTCTTCGCAAATTTCAACATTGTAATGCTTCTTAAGCATATTCAATATATAATTATTCTGTGGATCAAATTCACCTCTGGTACTAAGTCCAGAGTAGTTGATTTTTATAGTTTTTTTATTCATCAATTACACCTGATTTTATCTATAAATACTGATTGTTTTCTATCAAGCGGATTTCTTAATTACTGCCGACAACAATCGGTTTATTACTATATCAAAATACAATCTGCCTTTGTTTAACTTACTGAGATAACGTGTAATTATCATTCTCTTGGACAGATAGTACTTCACCACTGAAAAACGAGACGCTTTTAACTGTGGCTTTATGTAAGAACTATAAAACACTGCATTCTCATCTTTAAAAAACTGTTTGTTTTTAACTGTTTTCAGCAGCTTAGCCCATTCTTTAAATTCTCGCATTTTTCTTGCGCTATACATATCTACAACCTGATTTCTGATTATATGGTGGTGAATCTCGCTAAACTGCTCTTTTGACAAAACCTTTTCCATCATAGGTTTTAAATAGAAAGAAAGTTCGTTTACCTCATTAATCTTATATACTTTCTTGCTTTTGTTCATCATAGAATCCTGACGAACATCATAATAACAATACAAATATTCATTCAAGAAAACTACACGGGACGCATATAGCAGGTATTCTAGCGTAAAACCTAAGTCTTCTGCAAAATTACCGCATGTCCCGCAGAAGAGAATTCTATTATTCTCAATAATATCTCTCTTAAAAATTGAACGGCATGCCTGCCAACCTTTTGTCTGCCATGTTACGACTTTATACATTAAATCGTAACGTTTTTCATCTATCAGATCAAAAGTCTCAGTCAGTGTATCAAACTGCTCAAGCTTGTCTTCATCTGAGATTCTCTGTAACAAATAGCTTACAACTTCAGCATCTGTTTTCTTTGCTATTTCATAAGTGTGTTCAAGCAAACAATCTTTGTAGAAATCGTCACCATCGCAAAATGCCACATACTCACCACGTGCAACAGCTAAGCCTTTATTTCTAGCTAGCGATACTCCTTGGTTTTCGCTGTGGATAACAACAACTCTGCTGTCTTTTTTTGCGTATTCGTCACAAATTTGTCCACAACTGTCTGTAGAACCATCATCAACAAGTATAAGCTCAAAATCTTCAAATGTCTGTTTGAGGATAGAATCCACACATCTGTGTATATATTGTTCACCATTATAAATAGGAACTATTACTGAAAAAATCGGCATATTAACTCCAAAAAATCAATGTTTAATCTTACTGATTGTAGAAATCAGTTTAATACTGAAATATAGTGTTTTATATCGTTTCTTGATAAAAAGGTTGTAAAAACGCTGGTATGGTTTGCTTGGGAGTTTTCTCTCGCTATCCGAATAAATCGGCTTAGCTTCTTCGTCTTTCATTACATCATTTGCAAACTCTATAAAATCTTTTAGCTTTTTGTTTTTTGAATTAGCACAAGATACTAAGCTATCTACTATCCTATTTGCAAACTTATCTTTCACTTTAGCTGTTTCTTCAGGCGTAAAATTCCACTTTGAAAGATAGTACAACTCTCTTTCAAATATCGTGCGATACGAATAATATCTCGAATATGTTTCAGTATGTGTGATACTTGATGTTACTACTCTATATAGGTAATATGATCTGTCTAAATACTCGATTCTTTCTGCAACATCAAATATCGGAAGCAAACAAAACAAATCATCTCCCATTCTGACGTGCATAAAACCTGAATAATCTACATTAATATCAATAATCTCTCTTCTTATACATTTTGTTACAAGCTCATTCATATTGCGACCGAGCAACATTTTTTCAAAAATAATGTGCTTATCATCTTTTTGAATAATTGATTTATCAGGAAGATCCAAAGAGCAAACAACTTTCTTAGAATCATCAAGGAATTCATAGTTAGATATAATTACATCCGGTTGATTCTTGTTTATCTCCTCACTCAAGTCAGATAAATAATCAGGCTTATAAATATCGTCTGAATCTATCCAAACAATATATTCACCTTTAGCTTCCTGCAAAAGACGTCTGCGGGTCAATACAACTCCAGTCTTTTCCTTATGTTTCACTCTGATGTTATCAGAATAATCCTTTGCATACTTATCTGCTATTTCAGAGCTTCTATCTGTAGACCCGTCATCAACTATAACTATCTCAAAATCTTTGTAAGTCTGAGCCAGCACTGAATCTATACACTCACCTATGTATTTTTCTGCATTATACAACGGTATGAGAACACTAAATAACATAACTACTTCCTCAATTAATTATTTTCTACGAAATACTTTTTTGATTCTATAAACAATTAGTCGCAAAGTATGTGAAAACAAATCCTTAATACGCATTTTGTTTGTCACAGATGTAAAATCTACATAACTATAATATCTGAGCTCTGTCTCAGACCTAAATACAGGTGAGTTTTTCTCCTCTGCGCTTAAATCGTACTTAACAAAATAATTACCACTGACTTTGGATAGTATATTCTCCTCGTGAGGTCTTAAAGACAAGCCGTATGTATCAACGATCTTATAGTTTAAACACCTAGGAGTAATTATATATCTGTATGAACCGAAGTCTTTTTTCTGTCCGTACAGATCTATACAGG
The DNA here is from genome assembly GCA_030529125.1 of Eubacteriales bacterium. Taxonomy (GTDB): domain Bacteria; phylum Bacillota; class Clostridia; order Oscillospirales; family Acutalibacteraceae; genus Ruminococcoides. The sequence continues at coordinate 7,681 of JAUMXP010000048.1, forward strand.
TATCATCCATATCAGCGAAAATTCGTTCAAGATGAGCATCGTATTTTACTGCATTTTCATCTTCAAAATCAGCAAAATTATATTGCCTTTGTGGTGTTTCTAGTAATGGCACCTGAAAATCATTGTTGGTAACCTTTATATGCTCACCCTGCTCGCTTGCACATGTTGTTAAAGAACGATATGGATATACAGTAAACTTGTTATTGTCTACACAATACTTAATATGATACTTTTTCCATGACTTGCTATCCCACTCACAAACATCTTTTGGAACTCTTGGTGAATAGGAAAACGGTTCACAGTTATTCTCGTACCATTTTCTAAAATTTTGCCAATCGTTTTTCATCCATACCTGTCCCCATGATTCTGCTATCTGGACAAAATATGTATCAAAACAAGTTATAGCCGGGTTAAATGGCTTCCATGCAGTTTCATTCCACCCTTTTGAATACAGTGATATAGCTGCAATATTATCATCGTCTTTATAATTTTCTACAGCCCTATATGTGTAAGAATACATAGCTTGCGACACTATGAGATCATCCTCAAGTACGATTAATGCATCATAGTCTTCAACCAAATCACCACAAGTAAGTACATGTTTTTTAAGTCCTAGGTTAGAGGCGTGCTTTATAACCTTCTTTTCCCCGAAATCCCATCTAAACGCATCAGCTACTTTATAAACACTGTCATCGCCACTATAATCTATACTTATAATTAACGGAACATTATGACCTTCATAATCAACCTTTTTAAGTGAATTTAAAAGTCTTGTCAAACTATCTGGTCGATTATATGCAATTGTAACAATTGCTATATTAAGCTTCTGATCCATTTGATTCTCTCCTCAAAACTAAGACTCAGGACTATTTTCTCTTAATAATAGTGCTTTCTCGTTTCTGATAAAAAACTGAATTATCAGGAACATCTTTTGTTACAACGCTACCCGCAGCAATTGTACAATTCTCACCTATAGTAACACCTTTAAGAATAACCGAATTAGCAGCGATCCAAGTACCGTTTTTTATTACTATAGGTGCTGTAATATACTTATCCGGGTCTTCATGACTATGGTCATGGTCATAAATACAAACACCGGGAGCAATGATAACATTATCACCTATCCAAATCTTTTCTCTTGCAACAATACAGGTGTTACGATTAATACCTACACCGTTTCCTATATGAAGCACAGCATCTTGTCTTACTCCCAACAGTACTCCTCTCTGAGTCGAAAAATTCTTGCCTAATTCCAGCCTGCCGTTACCACGAATAGAAATCTCTGTCTTAGGTGACAAAAATATCTTCTTACCAGAAGTTACTATTTTGCCTCCCTTAATTCTCTCTTTAGTAATTCTTAGCAAACTATATATAACGTTCATAAGTCTCTTGAATTTCGAACAAGCTTTCCTCATAGTAAACTGTTTTCCTTTCAGTATAAATCACCATATATAATATTAATAATAGGACAAATCAATCTCTCTTAAAAATATCTCTTGTATATACTTTATCAACAACATCATCAAGACAGCTATCATAACGGTTAGCAATAATTGCATCAGATAAGCTCTTGAACTCATCCAAATCGTTTACTACCTTTGAACCAAAGAATGTTGTGCCATTCTCAAGTGTTGGCTCATAAACAATTACGGTAGCTCCTTTTGCTTTAATACGCTTCATAACACCCTGAATAGAGCTCTGGCGGAAGTTGTCAGAGTTACTCTTCATTGTTAGTCTGTACACACCGATGGTAACACTCTTTTCTGAATCAGCATCGTAAGTGCTATTTTCGCTGTAGTAACCAGCTTTTTCTAGCACTCTGTCAGCAATAAAGTCTTTTCGTGTGCGGTTAGATTGTACAATCGCTGTCATCATATCCTGTGGCACATCGCTGTAGTTTGCAAGCAACTGTTTAGTATCCTTAGGCAGACAGTAACCACCATAGCCAAATGATGGGTTATTGTAGTGCCCTCCGATTCTAGGGTCAAGACAAACACCATCAATAATCTGCTGTGTATCTAAACCTTTCATCTCAGCGTATGTATCAAGCTCGTTGAAATATGAAACTCGCAATGCAAGATAAGTATTAGCAAAAAGTTTTACTGCCTCTGCTTCAGTAAAGCCCATAAAGAGGGTGTCAATATCTTCTTTAATAGCTCCCTGCTGTAAAAGAGAAGCAAATGTGTGAGCAGCTTTCACTAACTTTTCATCATTCTCATCAGTACCAACAACGATACGTGATGGGTAAAGATTGTCGTACAGAGCCTTTGATTCACGTAAGAATTCAGGGCTGAAAATGATGTTATTAGAACCCATCTTCTCTCTGACAGACGCAGTATATCCTACAGGGATTGTGCTCTTTATAACCATAATAGCATCAGGATTATACTTCTTCACAAGCTCGATAACAGCCTCTACTGCTGATGTATCAAAGTAGTTCTTCTTTGAGTCATAGTTAGTAGGAGCAGCGATAACTACAAAATCA
>JAUMXP010000207.1 GCA_030529125.1 Eubacteriales bacterium
GCCGTTTACTGCAAATTTTAATCTGAAGTCAACCCCTGAACAGTATGTGATATTGGTTGACACAAAATGCGAGTACATAAATTGCAGAGCGCTAAGTCCACGAAAGCTTGTTGTGCACGGAGCGTTCTCGCTGTACGCCAAGGTGTTGAGCAAAGATCAGAACGAAGTTTACTGCTATGATGAAGAAAGTGATCTACAGGTTAAGCTATCTGATATTTGTGCATCTGATTTGTGTGCTATATGTCAAGAACAGTTTTCTGTGACTGAGGATATATCCGTTAGCTCTCAGCCTCCTGTTGAGTCACTTTTGAGTTATGATGTTTCTGCTACAATAACCGAACTCAAAACTGTTCACAATAAGATTATGCTAAACGCAGAACTCAGCCTTAGAGCGTTGTATATATCTGACCTCGATAGTGGAAAAGTAGAGCGTTTGTCGTATGTTTTTCCGATTAATCGAATAATAGACTGCGATGGTGTGTCTGATGAAACGGTTAATATTCCTTATTTAGAAGTGATGTACAGCGACCTGCATGTACGAAACGATAATCTAAACGACGGGTCAACTCTGACCCTTGATGTAAAACTGAGCTTTTCTGAGCTTGGTTACTGTGAGAAGCAGATTTCAATTATCGAGGATGCTTATTCTACTAAGTACGCAACAGAACATAAACGAAGCTCTCTGAATATTGAGAGCAAGCATTTGCTTAAGAATTTGACTCATATTATAAAATCTACCGTTAAGCTTGATAGCGTGAAAATATCAGAAGTACTTGATATCTATAGTGAGGCAGTAACGCTTACTCCTGTTATCAGCGATAATTCAATGAACTTATCAGGAAAAACCAATGTGTGCATTCTGTTAAGAGACGAAGATTCAAAGCCGTTTTATATTGAGCGCAGTATTGATATTGATTATCAACCTGAATTTGAAAAAGCATTTGACAGGGTAGAGCTAAAAGACTGTAAGATACACAGCATCAGTTATCGTATTGTTGATGAAAGTACATTAGAACTCAGAGTTGAGCTCAAAGTATCGCTTGTGTTATGTGATATTGTGTCGCAAAATCCGGTTACAGCTATTGAGTATAACGAAGATGCGAAGGTCAGCTGTGATGATTGTTCGCTGATACTGTACTATGCTGATAAAGGCGAAAGCTTGTGGAATATAGCAAAGATGTATAACACTAAAGAAAGCTTGCTCAAAGAAGAGAATGTAATTGATACTGAAGTTGTTGAAAAATCAACAATGCTGTTGGTGCCAACTGAATAAAAATAGTAACGGATAAGTGGTGAACTTATCCGTTATTTTTTTCTTGACGAATTGCGATAATAGTGCTATTATATCGACTTAAAGGGACTATCCCTTATATGGAAGGAGAGATTATAATGCCATATAAAAGAATATTAACAATTCAGGATATTTCATGTTTAGGTCAGTGCTCTATGACAGTAGCTCTTCCTATTATTTCAGCTTGTGGTCATGAGACTTGTATTCTGCCTTCTGCTGTTCTTTCTACTCACACAGGCGGTTTTACCGGATACACCGTGAATGATTTATCAGAGGATTTTCCAGCTATCAATAAACATTGGCTAAAAGAGGGTATATCTTTCGATGCGATATACACAGGCTATCTTGGCTCTACAAAACAGATAGATTATGTGAGCGATATTTTCGATACATTAAAACGCGAGGACGCAAAGATTATTGTTGACCCTGCTATGGCTGACAACGGTAAGCTGTACTGGGGTTTTGATGATGAGTATGTTAATGGAATGAAGTATCTGTGCTCAAAAGCTGATATTATTCTACCTAATATTACTGAGGCATGTTTCCTTACAGGTGTTGAGTACAAAGAAACATACGACAAAGCTTATGTTGATGAGCTTATTTCTAAGCTTTCCGAGATTTGCAAAGGTTGTATTATTATCACAGGTGTAAGCTTTGATGATAAAGAAATCAACGTAATAATAGCTGAGAATAATGAGCAGACTGCGTATGTGCATAGAAAGATTTCTAAGAGTTATCATGGCACAGGCGATATTTTCTCGTCAGCTTTTGTAGGTGCTTATATGCAGGGTAATTCTAAGTTTGACTCAGTACAGATTGCGTCTGATTACACGGTTAAGTGTATTGAGAATACTGTTGATGATGACTCTCACTGGTATGGTACGAAATTTGAGAGTGCTATTCCACAGCTTATCGGTATGCTTGGATTATAATGCTCTGATGGAAAAATAAATAATTCTATTCTAGAATAATATATTAAACCGCCTTGATTAAAGGCGGTTTTTTTGTGTCATAAATAACACATTGTCCTCATACATTATAGTATC
>JAUMXP010000208.1 GCA_030529125.1 Eubacteriales bacterium
TGGCAAAAGATTTAAAAGTTAATCTACCTCATAGTGATATTCGTAAACTAGAATTGGAAGAATGTCAAATTTGTTATGCTGATGGTTTAGTTACCACTTATGCTGGAGAGAACTATCAACATTTTCTAGTTGATGTGTTTGATTCCAATGATGATCGTGAAGTGTTAAGTTCGGTAAGAGATGTCGTTTCCAATAGTATAGGTAATTTACCGAAAGAAAATGAAGTGGGTTGGATTTGTAGTTGCAGTAGATTTAACTTCAATGATACCGTTGTTTGTTCGAAATGTGGGATAACAAAAGAACAAGCGTTCAAACTTAATGATCCTGAGTTTCTTTCTATGACAATAGAAACTCATAAAAAGAATGAAGAGAAAAAACGGACGCTTGCTGTAGAAGAAGCAGAGAAAAAACGAAAGGTAGAAATAAAACGTAAGTTTAAGCGTGCGATTGTTGTTGTTATTTGCTTACTGTTCGTCTTTATTATAGGACGATTGATTATTCTGTCTAATCGTAGTACATTTTCGTCGGAAACGGATTATGGATATAAATCTGAACTATCAAGTAGCTATGAAAGTGGTTATTCTGTTTTAGATATCACGATTGATAGTGTGACAAATAATTCATCATATACTGTGTGTACAGGTAGTGTAAAAAACAATGGTACAAAAACTTACAAGTATATTGAAGTGAAAGGTTCTTTTAAAGATTCAGGCGGAGATGTAGTTGATACTGATTGGACATATGCAGCAGGTTCGGAAGGATTGTCACCTGGGGAATCTTCGACGTTTAGACTTTCGGTGCCTAAAAATTCACGTATTGACTCGTGTTCTGTTAGCATATTAGGTTTTAGTTGATTACTGGGAGGATAGTATGTTTTGTTTAAAATGTGGAGAAGCTAACCCTGATGGAAGTACAGTGTGTTCTAAATGTGGAGAGAGTTTAACTAACGATGTTTGTGGAAAAGTTGTTGTATATGCTTCACAAATAGATGAAATACAGTCAGTAGTAAATGAGACAAAAAACAAGGGTATAAAAAAACCTTTTGTAATAGTTATTGTATTGTCCTTGCTTTCGTTTTTCTTTTTATCATTAAATTATATGAGTGTTAGTATAGAATTAATGTATTACGGTTCTTCTGATACTAACTATAGCGGATACTTTCTTACACAGTGCTTGCAAGGAACTGCGAGACTTTCTGGATTGATGGTGATACTGCTTATTGTTGTAAATATTTCGACGATAGTGACGGCGATAATTGGACTTACTGGTAAATTCAAAAAGAATCGAGTTTTAAAAAGTGTAATTCTTGTAGAAGATGTTTTATACAGAATTTCAACTATTGTTCCATTACTCCATATAATGAAACTCTTAGAAGAATTCGATTCTTCTTTGTCAACAACAAGTGTTGGGATGGGTTGTTATTTGAATATTGGTATAGCTGTCGTAATGATGATTATGTATTTATCTATATTTTCAAGGCAACTAAAGGACTGATATAAGTGCTCTCTTATTTTATGAGCTTTAAGTCAATAATTGACCCCCCTATAAACAAAGAAAAAGCACTGAAGTTTTTTTGCTTCAGTGCTTTTGTGTGTCTGGAAATATTTTTAGTAATAAATTTTTATCTCAAAATAAGTTTTATTTTATTCTAATTTTATTCTGACTTTATTAAACAACTCCAAATAAATGTAAAAACGCCTTTCAAAAATTTCTAAAAAAATTCTGGAAGTGGGACAAACTGTGGTCGTTGGTTATTTTTACGCTAATATGTGCTGTGCGTTTTCTAGTGAAAATTAAGAGCTTTTAAAAATAAAAAACGCCCGAAAATGGCTTTATTAAGACGTTTTCCAAAAACAAAAAGCCGACCTATAAAGGTCGGTTTGTAGTCGAGGTGACATATGCTGGATAAAACAGATAAAGCTACCTCGTCTTGCACCCATTGTACGAGCAGAAAAGTTTTATCTGCTCTCTTGCTAAAAACGCTCCCCTGTAGCGTTTTTACCTGCGTCGATGTGAGAACATCTACTTGGCACGCTCGCCTTCAAGTCGCTGTCACCTCTCAGGATAAATAGAAAAGCGGATACCCAAATGGGTATCCGCTATTTCTATGGTCGAGGTGACAGGACAAAGTTTTTACTGCGTAAAATCTTTACTGTTTGTCGACCGACTGCTTTGCATTCGGTGCCCGCCTGCGCATCTTTTCGCTACAAAACAGTAATCTATACTGTTTTGCTTAACGCTCAAAGCCTTCTTAAGGTTCAAGTCCTGTGATATATCTAAATGTAAAAAGAGCAGACACTCTAATGAGTATCTGCTCTTTTTATGG
>JAUMXP010000049.1:0-7311 GCA_030529125.1 Eubacteriales bacterium
GGTTTAATATTGATATTCTTGAATCAAACAAATTGTTAGAACAAACTCAAGAACTTATTAAGAAGGTTTTATTTGATGAAGAAAACTCAAAATCAAACTGAAAACAAAAAAAGAGACAGATATAGCGATAATAAGAAAAAATCTACGAAAAAGCTTACATCGCGAATTGTTATAGGTGTTACGGTAGCTATCGTGTTTATTTCTATTGTTTTTATTTTTGTTACTACTAACTTTATGGGACAAAACAACGTAGTTACAGCAGTAACTTATAAAGACACTGCTCACGATACTATAAGCACTACAGGCTTTATCATCAGGAATGAAGAGTGCATTAAGAACACTAGCTCTGGTGTTCTTGTGTATCAGGTATCAACAGGAGATAGAGTTGCTGTTAATGGTACTATCGCTGAGATTTATAAGAACGAGTCAGATGCGGTTAATTACAGACGTATATGTGATATTGAAGATGAGATTTCTGAGCTCACACAATTAAACAATGCAATGAATTCGGCAAACGTTGGTCTGGATACGATTAACAGCAGACTTGATCAGAAACTTATTTCTTTTATTGAGGGTGTTAATAAAAGAGATTTTGAGAAGATTTCTGATTATGAAAGCGAGCTTTTGTCTGCAATTTATAGAAAAAATATCATCACAGGTGATCAGAAAAACTTTGATGATAAAATAGCTCAACTCGAAGAAGAAAAGACTTCTTTAGAAAACAGCGGTAGCAAAAGCAATGGTGAAATCAAGAGTAAACACTCAGGCACTTTTGTATCTAAAGTAGATGGCTATGAGAATTTTATATCTATCGATGATTTATCAAAGCTTAAGTATTCTGATGTTATGGAACCTGCAGCTAAAGAGGTTAACGAGAGTGCGTATGTTGGAAAGGTTATCAAGGGTATCAATTGGTATATCGCTTGTCCTGTTACCGAAGATGAAGCAGTTGCTATAAATCACAATAATTCAACTGTTCACATTAAGATTCCTTATGTTTCAAGCGAGAGTATTCCAGCCAGAGTTGTGTCAATAAATCAGTTTTCAGATGAAGAAAAAGCACTCGCTATTTTAGAGTGCAATTATATGAATACGGCTCTTACACAAATCAGAAACGAAGCGGTTGAAATCGAACTCGAATCTTTCACAGGTCTGAAGCTTGATAAAAAAGCATTACACGATGACTATATAACAAAAACAGTTACAGACAAAAACGGCGAAGAAAGCACTGTGCAAGAGATGGTTCAGGGTGTTTACGTTAAGTATGGTGACCAGTTAGTTTTCAAGCAGGTATCTATTCTATATTCGGGCGAAGATTTTGTTATTTGCGACGAAAATCCTGACCCTCAGTTGCTTGTGAACGGTACAACAATTAAACTTTACGATGAAGTTGTATTGGAAGGAGATGATTTGTTCGATGGCAAGCTCATTAATTGACGTTGAATATAATTACAATAAAATTTGTGAAAACATTGCAAACGCTGCTATTAAATGCGGTAAGTCTATCGATGATATTACCTTGCTCGCGGCTACTAAGACTGTAGACGCGGCTACAATTAATCACGCTATATCATTGGGTTTGACTCATATCGGTGAGAACAGGGTGCAGGAGCTGTTATCAAAGTATGATGACTATAATCTTGATACTTGCTCATTACAGTTTATTGGTCATCTCCAGACTAATAAAGTCAGACAGATTATCGATAAGGTATCTATGATTCAGTCGGTCGATTCTTTAAAACTCGCTACTGAGATTTCCAGACAAGCTCAGCTTAAAAATGTTGAGATGGATATTTTAGTTGAAGTTAATATTGGTATGGAAGAGAACAAATCAGGCGTTTTACCTGAGAAACTCACTGATTTACTATATGAAATCAAGGATTTGCCTTGTATTAACATAAAAGGCTTGATGGCTATTCCGCCAATTTGTGAAAATTCACAGAAAATTTGTAAATATTTTGATAATATGCATAAAATGTTTATTGACATTAAGGGTCAAAATATAGATAATATATCTATGGATGTACTCTCGATGGGTATGTCCGATGATTATGTTGAGGCGATTTTATCCGGTTCCAATATGGTCAGAGTTGGTTCTGCGCTATTTGGTTCCAGAATTTACACATAAGTTTTATTGGAGGTTATATATATGGCAGGTTTTGTAGATAAGTTTAAACGTATGTGGGATGCTCCGGACGATGAGTACGATTACGATGAATACGGTTATGAAGATAACGAAGAAGAGGAAGAAGAGGTCTACACTTCAAGCAGAAACAATAGAAGAAGACACGACGACTTTGATGACTTCGATGATTCACCAGCTCCTAGAGAATCTTCACGTAGAAATAAAGTTGTAAATATCAGTGCAACAGCTAAGTTACAGGTAGCTCTGTTCAAACCTGAGAAGTTTGGCGAAGAGACACGTAACATCGCTGATGAGCTCGTTAAGACTCACACTGTAGTTTTAAATCTTGAAAACACTAATAAAGATATGGCAAGACGTATCATTGACTTTTTAAGTGGTGTTGCTTATGCTAACCGCGGTAAGATCAAGAAGGTTTCTGCTAATACTTTCATCATTATTCCTAGCAACGTTGACCTTACAGGCGACGATCTGCTCGATGAACTTGAACACAGCGGTTTATACTTTGGATGAGTTTTTCTTTAAGCGCTGAAGACAAGCTTCTTTTATCAAAAGCTGATGATACCATTGAGTTGTCACAGCGTAGATTCAAACCTGTATTTTTAGGTTTTCTTAATGAACATGAGGCTCAGCTTATCAAAGATAATATTCATTTGTCTGATGATTGTATGTTCTTTGGTGGATATAGTGATGCTCAGAGGGTTATTTTCGGATCTAATGTTACTAGTTTGTCTGACTTTCCTTTAGTTGCACTTAAATTTGCATACAAGAAGGAATTTAAACTAACTCATCGTGACTTTTTAGGTTCGTTGATGGCTTTAGGGATTGAGCGTTCCACTGTAGGCGATATACTAGTATTTGATGATGAAGCTATTGTTTTTGTCAAATCTGATATTTCAGATTATATAAAACAACAGATTCAAAAAATCGGCAGAGTCGGCGTTAAAATATCTGAGCAGCAGTTATCTGATATTGATTATGAATCTAAATTTGATGATCTCAGCTTTACTGTTTCTTCACTAAGATTAGATGTTTTTGTCTCTGCTTTATGTTCACTTTCAAGAGAAAAATCACAGAAACTTATTCTTTCTGATTCTGTGTCCGTTAATCATTCTATTGTGAATAGCGTTTCTAAGATGCTATCTGTCAATGATGTGATTACAATTAAAAAATATGGTAAATTTGTATTTGCTGAAGACTTAGGCTTTTCTAAAAAGGGGAAGTACAGAGTTTCAGTGAAACACTTTAGATAGGAGTGCATTGATATGCTTACAATCGACGAAATTAAGGAGATTACCTTTAGAAGAACTGGTATGAAAGGCTATAATGCTGATGATGTTAACGATTTTATCGATGACGTTATTGACACTTTCGAGCAGATGAAAGCCGAGAGAGCTGACTTGCTCAGAAAGATGGATATTTTAGCTACTAAAATTGAACAGTACAGAGCTGATGAAGAAACAGTAAGAAACGCTCTTCTTTCTTCACACAAGCTTGCTGATCAGGCTCAGAAAGAGGCAAAGGACAAAGCCGCTTACATAATCAAAGCTGCTGAGAAGAAGTCAAGAATGATCCTCACAGAAGCTGAAATGGCTACTGAGCGTGAGAAGGATAAATATGAAGCAGTATTAGCTGAAACAGCTAAACTCAGAAAAGAGATGATCTCTCTTTATAAAAAGCACCTTGCTTTACTCGATGAGTTTCCTACAGAAGAAACTGTAAAAACAAGACGTGAAGAACTTGACAACAAATATCCATTTGAACCAGTTGAAGATATCATCAACTCAGACGATATTGATGTTGAGGAAGAAATGGTGCAGGCAACTGAAGTTTCGGATGTGAAACCAGTTGTTACTAACAAGCCTCACAACGAGCGCAAGAACGAGAAGTTCGATCAGCTCAAGTTCGGCGATAACTACGACGTAGAATAATTTTTTTGGAGTGTATAAAATGGCCCAGGATTATAATTGTACGCTGAATCTGCCAAAAACAGATTTCCCGATGCGTGCCGGATTACCACAGTCTGAACCTGTAACTTTAGAGAAGTGGTACAATGATAAAGTTTATGAAAAGCTCATGGAGAAAAATGAGGGCAAGCCTCTGTACATCTTACACGATGGCCCTCCATACGCTAACGGTAATATCCACCTTGGTACTGCTTTAAACAAAGTATTAAAAGATATTATCGTAAGATACAAGAACATGGCAGGCTTTAAGGCTCCTTTCGTTCCTGGTTGGGATACACACGGTCTTCCAACTGAATTGAAGGCTAGAGCTAAAGCAGGTGTTGGTAATTCTACAACTATTTCAGATATTGAATTACGTAAAATCTGCCGTGAGTTCGCTTTAGGTTATCTTGATGATCAGCGTAACCAGTTCAAGCGTCTTGGTGCTATTGGTGAGTGGGATAACCCATATATCACATTAGTTGAAGAATTTGAAGCTACTCAGATTGAAGTTTTCGCTGAGATGGCATGTAAGGGTTATATCTACAAAGGTCTGAAGCCTGTTTACTGGTGCCCAGAGTGTAGAACTGCTCTTGCTGAAGCTGAGATCGAGTACGCTGAAGATCCATGTCACTCAATTTATGTTAAGTTCAATGTAACTGATGATTTAGGTAAACTCTCTGCTTTAGGTGTTGACCCTGCTAAGTGTTACTTTGTAATCTGGACAACAACTACTTGGACTTTACCAGCTAACGTTGCTATTTGCGTTGGCCCTAATTTTGAATATTCAGTTATCAAGGCTAACGATGAATTCTATATTATGGCTACTGAGCTCTATAAGATCGCTTTGGAAGCTGCAGAAATCACAGAATACGAAGTGGTTGCTACTATCAACGGCAGTGAGCTTGAGTATATCAAGACAGCTCATCCGTTCATTGATAGAACTTCACTTGTTATTGTTGGTGATCATGTAACACTCGAAAGTGGTACAGGCTGTGTACATACAGCTCCTGGTCATGGTGTAGAGGACTTTGAAGTATGTAAAAACTACCCTGAATTACCTGTAGTTGTTCCTGTTGATGCTAACGGCTATCTTACAGATGAAGCTGGTCAGTTCAGTGGTTTATCAACTGAAGAGGCTAATAAACCGATCGCTATGCACTTACAGGAAACAGGTGCGTTATTTGCGCTTGCTAAAATCATCCACCAGTATCCACACTGCTGGAGATGTAAGAAGCCTGTTATCTTCAGAGCTACTGACCAGTGGTTCTGTTCAGTTGATGATTTCAAAGAAGATGCTTGTAAGGCTATCGAGACTGTTCAGTGGATTCCTAAATGGGGTCAGGACAGAATTACTTCTATGGTTAGAGAACGTAAAGACTGGTGTATCTCACGTCAGCGTAAATGGGGCGTTCCTATTCCAATCTTCTTCTGTAAAGAATGTGGCGAGCCACATATCGATAAAGACGCTATGCAGGCAGTTGCAGATATTTTCAGAGTTAAAGGCTCTGATGCTTGGTATGAGCTTGATGCTTCTGAATTTTTACCAGAGGGTACAAAATGTAAGAAGTGCGGTTGTACTGAGTTTGATAAAGAAAAGGACATCATGGACGTGTGGTTCGATAGCGGATCTACACATGCTGCTGTTCTTAAAAACAGAGATTACTTAACATGGCCTGCTGATCTTTACCTTGAAGGTGCTGACCAGTATCGTGGTTGGTTCCAGTCATCATTGCTTACTGCTGTTGCTACAACAGGACAGGCTCCATATAAGGCTGTTCTTACTCACGGCTGGGTTGTTGATGGTGAAGGCAGAAAGATGAGTAAATCTCTTGGTAATGGTATTGAACCTCAGGAGATCGTAGACCAGTACGGTGCTGATGTTCTCAGACTCTGGGTTGCTTCTTCTGACTACCATGTTGACATCAGAATCTCTAAGGATATTTTAAAGCAGCTTTCTGAAGCTTACAGAAAGATCAGAAACACAGCCAGATATATCCTTGGTAACTTAAATGACTTTGACCCTGACAAGGATCTTGTTGACGTTTCTAACCTTCTTGAGATTGATAAGTGGGCTATCTATAAACTTAATGAGCTCATCGACAAGGTTAAGACAGGCTATGATACATTCGAGTTCCACCAGGTTTATCATGCTATTCACAACTTCTGCGTAGTTGATATGTCTAACTTCTACCTTGATGTATTAAAAGACAGACTCTACACAGAAAAAGCTGATAGCATACAGCGCAGAGCTGCTCAGACAGCTATGTATATCATCTTAGATGCACTTACAAAGATGATTTCTCCAATCTTAGCATATACATCAGATGAAATCTGGAAATATATGCCACACAGCTCTAATGACGACAAAGATAATGTTATCTTTAACTCTATGCCTGAAAAGGTAGCTGTTGATTGTGATGATGATTTCGCATCTAAGTGGGATAGAATCCACGAACTCAGAGATACTGTTAAGAAGAGTCTTGAAACAGTTATTAAAGACAAGACTATTCGCTCTTCACTTGAGGCTTCAGTTACTCTTAAAGCTAACAATGATGAATATAATTTCCTTAAGAGCGTTGAGAGCGATTTAACTACAGTATTTATCGTTTCAGAAGTTATTATAGAAGAAGCTGATGTAGCTGAGCTTACTGTTGAAGTTAGCAAAGCTAAAGGCGAGAAGTGTGAACGCTGCTGGGCATTCTCAGAAACTGTTGGCACAGATGCTAATCATCCAACACTTTGTAAGCGTTGCGCTGACATTTTAAACGGTTAATGTTTTATGATATACGGTGTATCCAATGATACACCGTATACTTTTAGGAGTTGATTTTGTTGATTTATATATATTTCGGAGTCACTATATTTTTAGTGTTACTTGATCAGCTTTTTAAGTATCTTGCGTATTTTTATTTACAACCAGTGTCATCTGTAGAAGCAATTCCATATCTTCTTGACCTTGTATATGTAGAGAACAGGGGAGTAGCTTTTGGAATGTTTCAGGATATGCAATGGCTGTATATAACAATTACTAGTATTGTGATTGTTGTTTTTGTAGTTTTGCTTATTAAATACTACAAAAAGAGCAAGATGTTTTCTGTTGCAGCAACATTGATTATTGCTGGTGGTATCGGCAATCTGATAGATAGAGTATGGCATGGCTTTGTTATTGATTATTTACAGCTGTCATTCTTTGACCCTGTTTGTAATTTTGCTGATTAT
>JAUMXP010000049.1:7321-10048 GCA_030529125.1 Eubacteriales bacterium
GAACAGTACTGCTTGTTGTATACCTGTTGTTCTTCTCTGATAAGAAAGAGAAAACTCCTAAGATTAAAGAAGAATTGTGATGGAAACTATAAGATTTACTATTACAACTGAAGAAGTCGGTAAGCGAATCGATGCTTTTTTATCTGATAAGTTAGAGGATTTCTCTCGTTCTGCAATAACGAAAGCTATCGAAAAAGGTCTTCTTACAGTTAATGATAAGACTGTATCTAAAAGCTATAAACTTAATCTTGATGATGAAGTATCATTTACGATTGAAGATCCTGTAGAGCTTGATGTGGTTGCTCAGGATATACCTCTTGATATTGTATATGAAGATGACGACTTGCTGGTAGTCAATAAACCTAAAGGCATGGTTGTTCATCCTGCTGCAGGTAACTATACCGATACTTTAGTTAACGCCTTGTTATTTCATTGTAAGGATTCACTGTCGGGCATAAATGGAGTTTTAAGACCCGGTATTGTGCATAGAATTGATAAGAACACTAGCGGACTGTTGATAGTTGCAAAGAACGACATTTCTCACAGACATCTAGCACAACAGATCAAGGAACATTCGTTTACTCGTGAGTACTTAACTATTGTATATGGTAACATTAAAGACGATAGCGGTACTATTGATGCACCGATAGGAAGACATCATACAGATCGTAAGAAGATGTGTGTTACTACTAAAAACAGCAAAAATGCTGTTACTCACTATGAAGTGCTAGAACGACTTAACGGCTATACATTCTTAAGATGCAAGCTCGAAACTGGTAGAACACATCAGATAAGAGTTCATATGTCGTATATTGGTCATCCTGTAGCAGGTGATGATGTGTATGGTCCTAAAAAAGTTATCAAACAACTAGAAGGACAGTGTCTGCATGCTCAGAAATTAGGTTTTATTCATCCTAAAACTAATGAATATTTAGAGTTTAGTAGTGAGATTCCATCTGTTTTTTCTGAATTTCTACATAAGTTACAAAAATTGAGTTAAAAATTTGTTACATTATCAAAAAAGTTCTTGCATTTATTATTCTTATATGGTACAATACTAGAGCATTTGGAAACCGTCAGTCAGTTGATGGGGTTCGAATTACGGCATAGTGCCACAATTTGAAGCGGATAGTCCTCTGCCACAGGGCATGAATATCTGAAAATATTAGGAGGATTACAATGGACGCATTAAAAACAATCGCTCAGAGCTCTATTAAAGAGTCTGCACCAGAATTTTCAGTTGGTGATACTGTAAAGGTATCTGTTAACATCCGCGAGGGTGAGAGAGAAAGAATTCAGATGTTCGAAGGTACAGTTATCGCAAAGAAAGGTTCTGGCGTTGCTGAAACTTTCACAGTAAGACGTGTTTCTTACGGTGTTGGTGTTGAGAGAGTATTCCCACTCCACTCACCAAACGTTGTAGACGTTAAGGTTATCAGATACGGTAAAGTTCGTAGAAGCAAGCTCTACTATCTCCGTGATAGAGTTGGCAAGGCTGCTAAAGTTAAAGAAGAAATCCGTAAATAAAGTTTTTAAAAAGGGACTTTATGAGTCCCTTTTTTGCTATCTGTTTTTTAGGAAGTGTCTATATTGAAAATTGATGACGAAATGTATAACAAGATCTTCAGTGATGACGATGTTGTTGATAAAAAAATCAATGATAACGTTGATGTAATCGAGACTGATATTCCTGATGATGATATCGACGAAACAATTGACGAATCAACTGATACCGTTGAGAAGATTACTGTTAATAAGAACAAAATTTCATCAAACATTTACGATTGGGTTCATTCAATCTTAATTGCTGTTGTAGCTGTTGTTGTTATTCTGACATTCTGTTTCAGACTTATTGATGTGGATGGTACATCGATGGAATCTACACTTATCAACACAGATAAGGTTATTATCACTGATCTTTTCTATACTCCTGAAAACGGAGATATCGTTGTCATCAGCCACGCTGAGGATTACGATAAACCGCTTGTTAAGAGAGTTATTGCTACAGAAGGTCAGAGTCTCAGAATTGATTTTGATACCAATCAGGTTTATGTGAATGGTGAGCTTTTAGATGAGCCATATATTCAGGGTACAACTGTCAGAGGTGACGCTGAAATTCCTGAAGTTATTCCTGAGGGCAAAGTCTTCGTTCTTGGCGATAACAGAACATTTTCTAAAGACAGCAGATACTCTGATATTGGTTTGATAGACGTTAATAACATTATTGGTAAAGCCCAGTTTGTTATTGTGCCTCATTCATATGAAAACGGTAGTACAGTACCTGAATTTGATATCTCCGGTATCAGATATCTTTATTAATTAATATTGTAATTAACCTGCTTCTGTTCTATAATAGTAGCAGGTTTTTTATTTGGAGTGATATTATGAGTGAAATGCAGAATATTCAATGGTTTCCAGGTCATATGACCAAGACAAAAAGACAAATTGAAAAGAATCTAAAGCTTGTTGACGCTGTTGCTGAAATCATAGATGCACGTATTCCTATAAGTAGTAGAAACCCTGATATAGCACAGCTTGTTACAAATAAACCTCGTATAGTTTTACTTAACAAATGTGATATGGCTGACGAAAAAGCAACCAAGCAGTGGATTGAGTATTTTAAGAAACAAGGTATTATTGCTATTGCTATTGATTGTAAGAGTAACAAGGGTATTAATGCGTTTATCCCTGCGCTTAGAAATGCTCTACAAAATAAAATTGAGTCAT
>JAUMXP010000050.1 GCA_030529125.1 Eubacteriales bacterium
ATTTGTAATATTTTTGTAATATTTCATCATTTAATGCACTTTCACAAATAATAACACCGGTTTTTTTCATTCTTTGTGCAACAATTGGCATAACTTCTTGTAAAATCCCTTTATTGTATGGCGGATCAAGGAAGATTATGTCAAACTCTTCAGACGTGGTTTTTATAAATTCGACAGAATCCGCAGTGCGTACACGAGCGAATTGTTTCAAGTTTGTAACCGATAAATTGCGCTCAATCACCTTGATTGCCGATTTGCTCCTATCAATAAATGTAGCGGTTGCGCATCCTCGCGAAAGCGCTTCGATACCCATCTGTCCACAACCTGCAAACAGGTCTAAAAAATGTCTTCCCTCAAGCTCAAATTGAATCGCAGAAAAGATAGCTTCTTTGACTTTGTCAGTAGTTGGTCTGACGTCGTCACCCTTAAGCGTTTCTAAAATTCTGCCTCTTGCTTTGCCTGTAATTACTCTCATATTATTCCTCGCTGTGAAAATGTTTGTAAACCGAAAGTGCGCTATCGTGAGTCATAGACGGTGCACTCTCGAGCTCTTTGAGTGATGCTTTCTTGATATTATCGATTGTTCTGAAGAACTTTAGCAGCGCTTTTGCTCTGACAACGCCTATACCATCAATTTTGGTGAGTGTAACCGAGGTGACGGTTTTCTTTCTTTTCTGGTGATGATAACCTATAGCAAAGCGGTGAACCTCATCTTGCACAGATGTAACAAAGCTGAACACGCTGTGATTAGGGCGGATAGCTATCTCACCATCGTCAGAAACAATAGCACGTGTGCGGTGGTGATCATCTTTAACCATACCAAACACAGGTACGTTTATTTTTAGTTCTTCTAAAACAGGTTTGACTGCAGCGACCTGTCCTTTACCACCATCAAGAAGTATAAGATCAGGAAGTTTTTTGAAGCCTTCGTCCGCATCATCGTTTCCTTGTGCATCAATATACTCTGTAAAGCGACGTCTGATAACTTCAGCCATTGAACCATAGTCGTCCTGTCCATCAAAAGATTTTATGCTGAACTTTTTATACGCGGACTTTTTAGGTTTTGCGTTTTCAAACACCACCATGCCGGCAACATTAGAGCTACCCGCTGTATTAGAAATATCGTAAGACTCAATGTAATACGGAACCGTGTTCAGCCCCAGTATCTCTTTAAGACTATCCAAAACCGCATACTGCTTGCCTATAATTCCAACCTGTTGGCCAAGTGCCTCGTAGGCGTTTTGCAGGCACATATTTACTAGGTGTTTTTGCTCTCCGATTTTCGGAACAGAGATATATACACGCTTTGTGCGTTTTTCAGTTAGCCACTGTTCAAGAATCTCTACGTCCTCAATCTCAGCATCAAGCACGATATTGCGTGGGATGTCGTTTCTTAACGTATAGTATCGAAGTATAAACTCACTTCTGACGTTAGACTCATCTCCAGGATCATCTATGATAAAATTCTCACGGTCAAACAGCCTGCCACCCGAAAAACGAAAAACCTCAAAAGAACCTTTCCTATTATCACTTGCATATGCGATAATATCCTGCTCTTCTACAGCAGTATTGACTACTTTCTGCTTGTCACGCATTTTTTTGATTGAATTAATCTGGTCGCGGATTTTGGCTGCACGTTCAAAGTCGAGGTTATCTGAAGCTTCAAGCATTTTATCAGTAAGGGTTTTTATCGATTTAGCATCTCCGCCTTTTAAAAACGCAAGTGCTTCGTCAACATACTCGTTGTATTCAGATAATTTCACCTTTCCTGTGCATGGCGCACAACACTGCTTTATGTGAAAATTCAGACAAGGTCTATGTTTTCTAAAATCTTCAGGAAATCTGAGGTTGCAAGTAGGAAGTCTGAAAATCTTCTGAGCCTGCTCAACACTGTTTTTGACATAATAACTGCTTTTATACGGGCCTATATATGTGCTGTCATCGTCACCTTTTTGAAGCACATATGAAACACGTCTCCAATCTTCATTTGTGACTTTTACATAACTGTAGCCCTTATCATCTTTGAGTAAGATATTGTACTTTGGTGAGTGCTGTTTAATCAAACTGCACTCAAGTATCAACGCTTCAAACTCAGAATCCGTGATGATATACTCAAAGTCGTCAACATTCTCAACCATACGACGTACTTTTTCAGCGTGGTTGTTCTGTGAGCCAAAATACTGACTGACGCGGTTTTTCAGTGCCTTTGCTTTTCCGATATAAATAATATCACGGCTTTTGTTCTTCATAATATAGACGCCCGGACTAAGCGGTAATGCCATAGCTTTTTTTCTTAACTCCTTAAGCTTTTCGCTCACAAAACTCACCTACCTTTTTCACAAATTATCTCAGTTTAAATATAAAGTAAAAACACTAACTTGTAAAGCAAAATATTAAGTACTATACAGCAAAATAAAAAGGCGGAAATAAATTCCGCCTTTAAATATCAATATATTATTCTAAATTATTCAGCAAAGCCTGTTTCAACTAAGTTAACAAGACCTTCTACAGCTTCTGTTTCGTCAGAACCATCAGCGTAGATTGTGATTGTTGTACCACCGATAATACCGAGCGATAAAACACCAAGAAGGCTCTTAGCATTAACTTTTCTCTCGTCTTTCTCTACCCATACAGTTGACTTGAACTCATTAGCCTTCTGAATGAAAAATGTTGCAGGACGTGCATGAAGACCAGCTTTATTCTGAACTAATACTTCCTTTGTGTACATTCTTAAACCCTCTCTTTAACTTCGCAAAATAATTATTATCAAATGAAAAACCGAACAGAGAATTCTGATCGATTATTGTTATTATATCCACAAAATTATGCAAGGTCAACTGTGTAAAGTCATTTTTGTTCCGATATATAACAAGTAATTTTTAACAAACTCTTTATTTGTGCAAAACTGCTAAAATGTTTAAAATTTTTTGTGCTTAGCTAACAAGGAATAAGTGCAAAAAACAGACAGAAGTGCATCTGTCCGCCATTACTTAGTCTTCGGTTTTATTAGCAATTATGCTGTTTGCAAGCTCAAGTTCAGCCTCTGTAAGCTGTGCTTTGCTCAGCATATCGGGACGTTTCTTGGCAGTAGCGATAATACTCTGTTCGCGACGCCATTTATCTACATTTTCATGGTGTCCTGATAAAAGCACCTGTGGCACTTCCCTGTCTCTCCACACCTGTGGTCGAGTGTACTGAGGGTACTCGAGCAATCCGTCATAGTGGCTCTCTTTAGTAAAGCATTCATCCTCAGACAAAACACCTTTTTCCATTCTAGCTAAAGCATCGACAAAAACAAGCGCAGGGAGTTCTCCACCTGTCAGCACATAGTCGCCAATAGAAATCTCCTCGTCAACAAGTTCATCTATCACTCTCTGGTCAACACCCTCGTAGTGTCCACACAGCACACATATATTTTTGTGATTAGCGCTGATATCTATCAGCTTCTGCTGATTGAGCACACTACCCTGTGGTGACATATATACAAAATACGGTTTTTCGTCTAAGTTTTTGCAGATATCCTCATAGCACAACGCGATAGGCTCAGTCATCATAAGCATGCCTTTGCCTCCACCGTATGGAGCATCATCGACATGTCTGTGTTTATCAAACGCAAACTCTCTTAACTGGTGACACTGTATTTCGAGCACACCCTTTTTCTGTGCTCTGCCGATGATAGATTCATTAAGCACAGTTTCCATCATCTCAGGAAACAGAGTAATAATATCAATCCTCATCTGAAAAAAGTCCTTTCATCGGTGTGATAAAGAGTTTATTACCCGTAATATCAACTTCGTCGATAATATCAGGAATTGCAGGAATATAGAAAGCTTTATTATCTTTGTCTTTCATCTCGTAAACGTCGTTTGAACCAGTATGCAACACATCAGTAACAGTACCGTACACCTGTGCTGTTTTTGAATCAACAACCTCTAAGCCAATCATATCCTGAACAAAGTTAACTCCCTCATCAAGCTTTATGTCAGAACGTTTGATGTAGACGATCTTTCCTCTTAATGTATCTGCCTGCTCAATTGTATCAATTCCTGGCATTTTCATAAGCACCATATTTTTATGTGCTCTTGAATTAACTTTAATCTTCTCTGCACCGTTATCAAAATACAGAGTCTTGAATTGTGCTAAAAACTGCGGTGTATCACACCAGCACTCAACGCGCATTTCACCTCTGACCCCATGTGTGCCTACAATTTTTCCGCCTTCTAAGAATTCTTTAATCATAAATTAGCCACCTGTTTATTATTTACAGTGATTTTATCACATCAAAAGCAAATAGTAAAGCAAAAGAAAAAGCGACACAAAAGTGTCGCAGATTCTCAAAAAATAATCAGTCGATTTCGACCATAATTTTTTCGTTGCTACGAATAGCAGCACTACGAGCAACAGTACGAATAGCCTTAGCGATTCTACCCTGTTTGCCGATAATTCTACCCATATCGTTTTCTGCAACATGGATATGATATACGACTGTGCCCTCTTCGTTAGGATCGTCCTGTGTAACAGAAACCTGTGATGGTTCTTCAACAAGACCCTTAGCAATCGTTAAAAGTAACTCTTTCATTAAAACCGGTTCCTTTCAAAAATTAAAGAATGCCGTTCTTCTTGAAAAGGTTCTTAACTGTATCTGTTGGCTGAGCACCCTTAGCGATCCATTCCTTAACCTTATCAGCGTCAACCTTAACCTCTGATGGCTCTGTGAGTGGGTTGTATGTGCCGATTTCTTCGATGAAACGGCCATCACGTGGGTATCTTGAGTCAGCAACTACGATTCTGTAGAAAGGTGATTTCTTAGCACCCATTCTTCTTAATCTGATTTTTACCATTTTTTGTTCCTCCAATATATTGTTATTTTATATTTATTTACCAATGTAAATTATTGGCATGAAAAGCTAATTAAAGTCCAGGGAAGCCACCGCCGCCACCCATAGGTCCCATAGGACCACCAAGGCCCGGGAGATTAGGCATACGTTTTTTCTTCTTGCCCTTTGATGTGAACTGTCTCATCATCTTCTGTGTCTGTTCAAGCTGTTTGATAAGTCTGTTTACTTCTTCAACAGAGCGACCCGAACCGGCTGCGATTCTACGCTTACGAGCAGGGTTGATGAGAGATGGTTTTTCTCTTTCTTCTTTTGTCATAGAAAGGATGATAGCCTTGCACCAGTCAATCTGACGGTCGTTGATATCAACGCTGTCGAGCTTGCTACCCATACCAGGTAACTTAGACAAAAGACCTTTGAGCGAACCCATTTTAGAAATCTGGTCGAACTGGTCGTACAGGTCGTTGAAATCCATTTTGTTCTTCATCATTTTCTGAGCAAGCTGTTCAGCTTTTTTCTCGTCAAGCTTCTGCTGTGCATCTTCAATGAGAGAGAGTATGTCACCCATACCTAAGATACGGCTTGCCATTCTGTCAGGATGGAAAGGCTCGAGGTCTTCGAGCTTCTCGCCAGTACCTGAGAACTTGATTGGTCTGCCAGTAACAGCTTTTACTGACAACGCAGCACCGCCACGTGTATCACCATCAAGCTTAGTAAGAATAACACCTGTAATATCTAAAAGCTCGTTAAATGTCTTAGCAACATTAACAGCGTCCTGACCTGTCATAGAGTCAATAACAAGCAAAATTTCGTCGATCTCAACTTCAGCTTTGATGTTCTTGAGCTCTTCCATGAGTTCTTCGTCAATATGGAGTCGACCGGCTGTATCCAGGATAACTATATCGTTACCGTAGTCTTTAGCGTGCTTGATAGCTTCTTTAGCGATTTTAACAGGGTTCTTCTGTCCCATTTCAAAGACAGGAGCACCGGCTTTCTCGCCGACTACCTTGAGCTGCTGTATAGCAGCAGGACGGTATATATCACAAGCAACTAAAAGTGGTCTGTGATTCTGTTTCTTTAAGTGAAGAGCAAGCTTTGCCGCATGAGTTGTTTTACCTGCACCCTGCAGACCGCACATCATGATAACTGTCGGCGGTTTTGAAGCAAAATTAAGACGGGCGTTTTCCTGTCCCATAAGAGCTGTGAGCTCTTCGTTAACAATTTTAATTACCATCTGTGCAGGAGTAAGGCTCTCCATAACGTCTGAACCTACTGCACGCTCGGTAACTTTATTGGTAAAGTCTTTAGCGACTTTATAGTTTACATCAGCTTCAAGCAGGGCAAGTCTGACTTCTCGCATAGCTTCTTTAACATCAGACTGGCTGAGTTTACCTTTGTTTCTGAGTTTTTTAAAGGCGTTTGATAATTTTTCAGACAAACCTTCAAATGCCATAATCAGACCTCCTGTTCATATAGTTTTTGTGCTGTTTGACATATATTGTCAGACAAGCTTTTTATCTTATCATCAGATGAGCTTTCAAAAATCTCTTTAGCGGTTTTGATTATATCTTCAAGACCGCGTTGAGTTTTAGAAAAACGCTCACAGAGTTTTAGGTTTTCTTCAAAAGCGTAAAGGCTGTTTTTAGCTCTTGTGAGTGCATCGCGTACACCCTGTCTGGACATACCGATGATGTCAGCAGTTTCCTTGAGCGACAAATCGTCGTTATAGTACAAACTGACAGCCTCCTGCTGAGTAGGTGACAGCATCTGTCCGTAAAAGTCAAAAAGTAGCGAAATCTCAAGATTTTTATCCAAAAATATCACCCTTTCGACTCGTTAAGTGTAAAGCAAAATCCTTTACACTTTTGCGATTATATCAAAGCGTTTGCATTTTGTCAAGTATATTCATGGTTTTTTCAGATAAAACTCTATATATTTTTATCATATATAATGTAATATTTTCTTTGATTTTGATAAAAACTTATGATATAATGATATTTGTATAAATTTGTTTATCAGATTTAGGAGATTTTGAATGGAACAGATAATCAACATCGATCGTATGGAACACGCTGTTGCGCTTTTCGGTAGCTTTGACGAAAATATCAAGCTCATAGAATCCGAGTTTTGCGTCAGAGTGACCGCGAGAGATTCTGAACTCAAAATAAGCGGTGACCCTGAAAACGTAATGAAAGCAACAAAAGCTATCGACGGTCTACTCTCATTGCTTAGCCGTGGTGAACAGTTGTCTGAGCAAAATGTCAGATACTGCATCTCGCTTATCAACGACGGTAGCGAAGAAAAAATCGAACAGTTAGCAAGTGACTGTATCTGTGTCACAGCTAAAGGTAAGCCAATCAAACCAAAGACCATAGGTCAGAAGCAATACTGCAACGCTATAAAAAACAACACTATCACTATTGGTGTAGGCCCTGCAGGTACAGGTAAAACATACCTTGCTGTAGCTATGGCAGTTACTGCTTTCCGTGCTAAAGAGATCAACCGTATCATATTAACTCGACCTGCTGTAGAAGCAGGAGAACGACTTGGTTTTCTGCCGGGCGACTTACAGAGCAAGGTTGACCCTTATTTAAGACCGCTTTACGATGCACTTTTTGATATGCTGGGCGCTGAAACTTACCAGAAATATTTAGAGCGCGGCAACATTGAGGTTGCACCTTTAGCATATATGCGTGGTCGAACACTCGATGATTCGTTCATAATTCTTGATGAAGCCCAGAATACCACAAGCGAACAGATGAAGATGTTCCTCACTCGTCTTGGCAACGGCTCCAAAATGGTTATCACAGGTGATATAACACAGATAGACCTGCCAGGCGGTGTTAGAAGCGGTTTGAAAGAAGCAGTCAAAATCTTAAAGAATATAAAAGATATTAAACATGTCACTTTTTCTGAAAAAGATGTTGTGCGACACAAGCTCGTACAGGACATCATAAAAGCGTACGAAAAGAATGAGGAGGCAAAAAGACGACATGACAAGGGATAAAATCAGAGTAGTAATTACAAATTCACAGAAAAAAGTGCAGATTCCTACAGGCCTTAGAATGCTTGTCAGACGCTGCTGTACTGCTGTACTTAAGATGGAAAATTTTGAAGGTGCTGCTGAAATAAGCGTTACCTTCGTTGACAATGAGCAAATCAAAGAACTCAACACTCAATACCGTGACAAGCCAATCGAAACTGATGTACTGAGCTTCCCTATGGGCAGTGACGGTAAATACGACATTGACCCTAACACAGGGGCACAGATTCTAGGCGATGTTGTTATCTCAATGGAGAAAGCGTTAGAGCAATCTGAGCTTTTTGGCCATTCATTCCAGCGTGAAGTAGGTTATCTTACTGCTCACAGTGTGCTTCATTTGCTCGGATATGACCACATGGAGCCTTTAGAAAAGGTACATATGAGAGAAAAAGAAGAGTTTGTTATGGATATGCTCGGACTGGAAGTTACAAAAAGCTACCTTGTTGAAGAATAAGGTGAAACATATGAAAAACAATATTTTAAAGCAGATACATAGCTTCTCATACGCTATAAGCGGTATTTTCTCTGTTTTTAACAGCGAGTCGCATATGCGTTTTCACTTAATAGCTACCATATATGTCGTTGCTTTTGCGCTGAAGTTTTACAGTTTGTCAACACAGGAGTGGGTGCTGCTGGTGCTTACTATCTCTTCTGTATGGGTAGCAGAGATCATCAATACTGCTATCGAGCGTCTATGTGACGCTGTGACCAAAGATTACTCAAAAACTATCAAGTTCGTAAAAGATGCATCTGCCGGTGCAGTGCTGATTACAGCTATCGCTGCTGTGGCTATTGCATTCATACTGCTTTTTGACCTTGATGTTTTTAGCAGTATGATAACTTACTTCTTTGAAACCGATATATGGGCTCTTATTGTACTCATAGCAAGCTTTGTCCCTGCTGCACTTTTTATAGGGATAAAACCTGAAAGATATTTAGGCTTTATAA
Source organism: Eubacteriales bacterium (assembly GCA_030529125.1). Taxonomy (GTDB): domain Bacteria; phylum Bacillota; class Clostridia; order Oscillospirales; family Acutalibacteraceae; genus Ruminococcoides. The sequence goes on from JAUMXP010000050.1 coordinate 8,827, forward strand.
AAAAGTAATTCAAAATAAAGGAACTAATATGAACGTAAAAGATAAATCCGCTTTTATAGCACTAACAGGCAGACCAAATGTAGGCAAAAGCTCCCTGCTGAATAAAATGCTTAATCAAAAAATTGCAATTGTTTCCAGCAAACCGCAGACAACACGTACACGTATAATGGGTATATTAACTCAGGGCGAACACCAGCTAGTGTTCATCGACACCCCTGGTATGCATAAACCAAAGACTACTTTGGGTCAGTATATGGTGCGCTCAATCAACGAATCCGTTATGGGTGTTGATGCGTGCGTACTCGTAGTAGAAGCTGACAAAGAACCTTCTGCTACCGAACTTATGTTGATTGAAAAATTCAAAAAAACCGAAACTCCTGTTGTTCTTGCAATCAACAAAATTGATATGCTCAAAGACAAGGAGCAGTTGCTCGAACTTATTCTTTCTTACTCAAGTCTTTACAATTTCGAAGCTGTTGTGCCTGTTTGTGCTACAGACGGCAAAGGAGTAGACGAGCTCATAGATGAACTCAAAAAGCTCTGTACAGAAGGTGGACATTTCTTTGAAGATGATGCACTGACAGACCAGCCTGAAAAGGTACTCGCAGCAGAAATGATCAGAGAAAAAATCTTAAGATTAACAGATAAAGAAATCCCACACGGCACTGCTGTTATTATTGAGCGTATGAGAACACGCGAGGATAGCAATATTCTCGACATCGATGCAACTATCTACTGTGAGCGTTCTACTCACAAAGGTATCATCATAGGCAAGGGCGGTTCTATGCTCAAAAAAATCAGTACTTATGCAAGACAGGATATGGAGAAATTCTTTGACTGCAAGGTAAACCTGCAGACATGGGTCAAGGTCAAGGAAGACTGGAGAAACAGAGAGGCACTTCTTAATAATTTTGGCTTTAATCAAACCGATTTCAATTAAGCGCCGAGGTGCGAAGCCCTCAAAAAGTCGAGTGCGAGATGGGACTGCTATAAGGACACGAAGTGTCCGCA
>JAUMXP010000051.1:0-2489 GCA_030529125.1 Eubacteriales bacterium
TTCGGTATAACAGCCTGTGTTTCCAGATTGTTCAAGAAATTCAATCTGTATTACATAATCACCTTAGTTGTTTCAGTTATATGTATAATATTAAGTAGCTCAAGAATGGGTCTGCTGTGTATTGTGTTTGCTGTTACAGCAACAATGATTGTTAATATCAGCCAGTTTGAATCTATAAGGAAAAAAATTGTCAGTGTAATATCAATCCTTAGTGTGAGCGCCGCTTTCCTGATATTCACTATCACATCATATGGACAGTCACTCATAAGCTCATTACTCAACACATATTCAAACCGCTCAAGCCTTACTGACGAATACGGCAGATTCTCGATTTGGGAAGAATCGCTCAGTATTTACTGGCAGAAAAGCCCAATCACTGGTGTTGGTATAGGTCAGATGAGCAACTACACAGAGACAGAACGTATGACACATAATACGTGGCTACAATTCCTATGTGAATGCGGTATCATAGTCGGCGGTATTGTTATCATATACTTCTTAACTGTTACGATTTATGGTTGGGCTAAAGTACGCAGCAAACATAAGAATGAGCCTGACAACACTTCATATTTGAGCCTTGTTATCGGCTTTACTGCGACTATAATATCACTTATTTCTGTTGACAATATTACAAACAGCTATTTATGGTTTGGTGCTTTGCTGTTGTTACAACTGGCAAGCTACCTAAAACCGCCTAAAATTCTACCTAGCGAATCACTCGCTGAAAACCTTTAGAATACTATCAGCAAAATTACTATATGAGCACTCGGACAAAAGAAAGTCTGAGTGCTTTTCTTTTACTCTCTTTACATCTAGTTGTGCTGTTTTAAGTAATGTATCAGCAATCACTGAAATATCAGAATCGCCAGAATAAATCATACCGCACCCGCTCTTCAGAACGACTTCAGTACAACCTGTTCTATCTATAGAAAGCACTGGGACATCTTCCATAATTGCCTGTGCAGCCGCTAGCGAAAAGCCCTCAATAGTAGACGGCACAAACAACACATCAAATGTATTGACGATTTCATCTATATCAGTTCGGTAACCTGTGAACACTACGTTATCAGAGAGGTTATACTCGTCAATCTTTTTCAGAAGCATCTCCTTATATGGTTCGTCGTCTTCACGCACGCTTCCCATAATTGCAAGCGAAACATCAAAACCTCTTTGTTTAAGATTATTCACTACTTCAATCGACACATGCTGACCTTTTGTCGGTGTGATAAATGCAATCTGACCGATCTTGAGCTCTTTGTTGAGCATCGGATACTCGTCGCACAGATTCTTACGTATTACGTCAGCACTTATAGTTTTCACAGGGTTGTATATTGTCTGCTTCTTATCCTCTGCTTTTTGATTTTTAATCTGGTCAGCAACGCAATCAGAAACAGATATAATTCTTTTAACGCATTTTTTAGCACTGTAATGATTGAGCAGTTTCAGTGTAGCTCCTGATTGGAACATATGATGCAGATGCCACACAACTTTTGTTTTACGTTTAGCACACATAGCACTCCATACAAGTGCTGCTGGGCCAGGTGCGTAGAGTATGTCAGGGTTGATTTTTTTAAGCTCACGTCTGCCTTTTATCGCAGCTTTTATAGTGAGGTAGAAAAATTTGATAAGCCCTTTTACTCCCTTTTCACCTTTTGGCAGGCTCTGGTCCCCCATCAATGTATATGGAATATTGCGTATTTTCAGCTGTTCTGACAGCTCACCTTCGTCTGGAATCAGAAAATGAAGTTCGTGATGTTCTTTTAGTACATCAGCCACCTTAAGTGTCATTTCCTGTCCGCCACCGATTTTAGCGAGTGTCTCCCAAATAAGAATTTTACTCATTATTATTCCTCTAAAGAATTCTATAAAAGAATTATTCAAACACAGAAAGTATAATATCTCTGATATCAGTCATTTCATACTGAGCTTTGCTAAGCTCTATCCCCTTTGCTGCAATAACAGCGGTCTCATATCTATGAGCACCAGGAGATAGTCTGTGCATAAAGCCTTTTTTCTCGAAAAGCTCTTCACCCAGATTCCAATCAGCACCGTAACGCTCATCCATCTGGAATATGATCTCAGGATAACGATTAAGATACTCACCGTGATAGTGTGTATTAGTACGCTTTATCCAGCAAAAAGCCGGTGTGTTCTCATCTATCATAAAGGTACTAAGCTTCTTTATAATCTCGTCGCACAATGCGTCCTTTTTGTCATCGTCAGCGATAACTCGAATACCACCATAGCTGTAATTTTTCAGTGCAGAAAGGTCACTCAGGTACGCAACCGTTTTGTCCCAATCAAAGTCGTTACCCGATGCGAAGATACCTTTCCATACAGGGACTTTTCGAGCAATCTTAACAGCCCACTTAGGCAGTCCGAAACGGGCTACAAATTTAAGCGAAACTTCTTTGACTACGCCTTTTAGTGACTTTTTCTTTTTCTTGCCACCTGAACTTACCTTAGGCGCAAGATACCCTAAGCGATGG
>JAUMXP010000051.1:2499-9830 GCA_030529125.1 Eubacteriales bacterium
GCATCTCGTTGACTCTGGCTACACAGACAGGTCGAGCACCATGGCCATGGTCGCTGATAACTAAAAGCGGAGTATCAGGACACATCTGCATTATCTCTTTAAGATGGTTATCCATCTTTATGTATAAGTCACGGATAGCGTACATGTGCTCATTCTCGCCCGGATACTCAGGGTGATTCTCATCACAGTGACGCCACAAATCATGACACAAGCCATCGGTAGTAGAAAAATAAGAGAATAAGAAATCGCAATTCTCGTTTTCTATTGCACATTTAGTAAGTCTGAATTCTTCGTCTGATTTTTCGAAGAAATCTTCTTTTAAAGAATTAAGTTGCGACTCTGAAGTGAACTTGCACTCAGTGCCTAATATCTTAAAGTTAGGTTTATACAGCGCTTCTTTTGAGCTTGGAAAGACACGCATCGCACCCTTGTACGGACGTGTAACCATAGTGCCGTTTATTTCCCAGCCCTCTTTAATATTCATAGGCAAAAGCACTGTTGTGCTGTAGCCCATCTCGTTTAACTTATCCCAGAAGGTTTTGCCCTTAAAAACTGAATCATCAAACTCAAACGGCTTGTACGAATTATCTCTGTCCTTTACATTGACAAAGTTAATTATGCCGTGCTGTGTTGGGTCTAGTCCTGTGTAGATAGTTGACCACGCAGGAGTGGTATCAGCAGGAAACACCGAGCGCAAACGAGGGTAGCCGTTATCCATAAGCATTTTTGAAATTGTAGGAAGTTCGTTTTCGTACTTTTTGACGAGGTCATAGTCCATGCCGTCAATGCCGATAACAATAAGTTTATTTATCATAGTAAATTTCCTATTCTCAGATATTGTCTATAGCTGTGATAACCTGTGAGAGCATCTGTTCTTTTTCTATATCGCCACTGATGATAGTCGCGTTGTACATATTAGCAATCTCACCGTACAGTGGTTCTCTCAATGTCAGATAAAGCGGATCAGGAATATCATCTTTACGCGACAGACAAGTTTCAACGTCAGTTTTGATGTAAATAATCAAATCAGGCTTTGGCGCACGTTTCCACTTTTTCTCTATTGTTTGTCTTAAAAAATCAGTGTCTTTCCCGAGATTTGCGGCATATGTAACAGCATTATCGTAGATATATCTATCGATAAGCAATGTATATCCGAAAAGTCTGTTCAAGGTAATAGAAAAGAAAATCTGGCACTTAAACTCAAGAGTAGTCATCATGGTGAAAATACGGTAGATGCCTTTCTTTTCGCTTTGCTTGCGCATATTCTCAAGATATGTCTTATAGTCTCCGCTATATGGGTCAGAGTCTTTTTTAAGCACCAGCTTTTTACCTAGTTTAATAAAAAAAGACATAACTTTGATTACGTAAGCGGCTCTGACTTTCTTAACTTTTACTCCTCTAGCTTTCAGGGTATCGTACGCATAATCAACAGATGTTGACTTGCCCGAACCATCAAGACCGATAAAACAGATAGCTTTATTCTTCATAATTTACTCCACAATATTTATAAGCGCTGACAAAGCCTCAGCACCGACTTCTTCCCATGTTTTTGGATGTGAAAGATATGATGTGTTTATATTATTTTCTTTTGCTTTATCTACTGCAGTGCTAAGCTCGTCAACTGAATCAATCAGCACAAAAGCATCATCACTGTTTGTATTAATTAGCTCAAGTTTCTGAAAGGATTTGTACGCTACAACAGACACACCGCAAGAGAGCGCTTCCATACATGATAGCGGAACGCTGATAACAAACTCGCTTGATTTAGTCGGGAAGAAATATACATCAGCACAGTTGTAGAAATCTTCTATATTCTTTACAAAACCGAAGCGCAGATCAATTCCGCCTTCTTTGAGTGTTTTGATAGTGTTTTCATCATCAAACATACCGCTCGCTATTACAACGCAGTGGTACTTGCTTTTATCAAGTGTGAGCATCTCTTCTAAATATCTGCCCGATGAACAATGTCCAACATGAAGTACGATAGTCTTGTCACAAGGGAGATTAAGTTTCTTTCTTAAGTCTTCCTTGTTTTCCTTATTTGGGCTGAATTTTTCACTATTTATTCCAACCTCAAATGTGTGGATAATATCATCTTCAAAGGCATTAATCGCGTCTTCTTTACAAATTGTCAGACAATAGTCTACTACCTTATGCTTATTGTTGAGCTTGATAAACTCATCACACACAGGCTGAACGCATACAACACATATCCTCTTTACAAACGGACGTACTAATCTAAGCATATAGTACACAGACTTGATTAAGCGCGCAAAGACAATAGTCACATCGCTTTTTCTACCGTTTTTTATGATAGAAAAAAAGTCTTTCAAGCCTGAATGTGTCACTGTATGCTTTTTTTCGAATTCTCTAGACAAGTGTGTCGCTACATTGCGCATACCCTCGTTTTCGAGTCCATTTATAGTGCTTATTATGTGTAGTTTCATACTAAAATCCCATTTGTGATTTAAAATTCATTTGTGCTTTTTCGAGTGTGAATCTCTCGTCTATAGTGGCTTTTGCTTTCTGTGACACTTTTTGGAGCGTATCTGAAGACATAACCTCACTCAATGCCTGTGCAATAGAATCGCAATCGTCTTTTTCAAGAACATAGCCGTTTTCATAGTTTAGAATAATATCCCTGATACCTCCAACAGGAGACGCTAAAACAGGAATCCCCATACTCATACTCTCGAGTACGGAATTCGGCATACCCTCGGTCTTTGTCGGGAATAACAGCAGCTTCCATGATGGCATGATTTTGAACAACTCATCGTGCAAAAGCCAGCCGTGAAGCGTAATATAGCTCTCTGCAGATAGCTCTCTGACAAGTTTCTTACATTCGTCATAGAGTATACCATCACCGACGATATGCAGAGTATAGTCTGGAAAATTCTGATGAAACTTTGCAAAACCCTCTATACTTTCGAGCACACATTTACCTGATGCAAGTCTGCACAACATACCTACTTTGTTTTCTCTATTATGTAAGACACCTAAATCATCAACAAAAAGATGAATAATCTTTACTTTGTCAGTAAGCTCTCTGCCTCTGTCTGTCAGTACAGACGGACTCTCAACGCAGATATAGTCAGCTTTATCAGCGAGATACTCCTGACTTTTCTTTGTGGTCTGTGCTTTTTTAGAAGCGTTTTCCAAAGAAGTCATACCATAAAGGAAAAAGTATGTTTTCACACGTTTGAGCTTACACACAAGCATAGATGAAAACATCTTGTCCCCTACCCAGAAAAACGCGTAGTCGCCTTTTTTGATAGTAAATAATGCTTTGAAAAACACTTTGAGCTGAAACCAAAAAAAGTTTATCAGTCGAATGATTTTATTATTCTGTTTTTTGTATTTTACGTTTATGATCTTTGCGTCATCTGTGTCATCGAGTGACGACGAAATAACGCTTACCTGCGAAAAGCAAGGTGAGATAACTTTCAAAAATTTGAAACATGAAATCTGTGGTGCCTTGCTAGGTACAGGATTCATAAAAACAACGGCATTAGCCATGATATTCGTCCTTCTTAAATAAAGAGTGTTTCAGTCTAGAGAAAGCCTTGAGTGAACGTTTGAGGTCTTCTAAATCTGTGAGTCCACGTTTGATTCTGTGAAAAATATACCACGGGCGCAGATAGTACTTCTTTCTTGCGTGTGCACAAAAGGCAACTAAATCATCACTGCTGAGTTCTTCAGTGCTGATAACGCAGTTGAGCGTACCATCCTCTTTAAGATAATGAGAATAGCCATGCTCTATGTATCCGTTTTCTTTAGCCCATGCGTAAGCTTCTGTGCCCGGATAAGGAATTAACGGGAAGAACTGCATAGTGTCGGTTTTAAAACGCATAGCAGCATCAAGCGTACGCTGCATTGTTTCTTTAGTTTCGCCTTTATTTCCGACCATATAACACGCATGAATCATCAGACCTGCTTTTTTGGCATTCTTTATGTAGTTTTCAATCTGCTCAACAGTAGTACCTTTTCTGATATTGTTGAGGATAGTCTGGTCAACACTCTCGATACCAGGGATAATGAGTTTGCAACCTGCTTTTTTCATAATCTTCATGGTCTCGTAGTCGAGGTTTACTCTAGCATTACATAGCCAGCGGATTTTCTTATTCATTCCGCTTTCTATCATTTTTTCACAAAATTCCACAGTGCGCTTTTTGTTGACAGTGAAAGTATCGTCTTCAATGACAACCTGCTTAACATCAGGGAAATTTGTGATTATATACTTGAATTCATCGATAACATTGTCGATACTTCTGAGTCTGTATTTGTGGCCATGGAGTGTCTGAGGATACACGCAGTAATTGCACCTTGCAGGACAACCTCTGCCTGTAAAAATCTGAATTTCAGGTAGCGCAGACGCAGGGAAAACATAGTCGTTAACATCAAGATATTCTTTGATAAACTCAGACGCAAACGGTATCTCATCAAGGTTTTCGATATGGTCTGCTGCTTCGTTATTAATTATCTCGCCGTCTTTTCGGTACGACAAACCTTTGACAGTAGATAAATCGTTGTTATTATCGATAGCATCAGCGAGATTCTTGATTATGAAGTCGTATTCTTTTCTAGCGATACCGTCGATAGCAGCAGAGAAAGAAAAAGTCTCAGCTACTGTAGCTGACGGATGAGTACCTACAAGCACATTGAATGAATCAGGATACAACTCTTTTATAGCTTCGCAAAATTCACAGTCACTGTAGATAGACGGTGTACTGGTATTAATTACAAAAAGACGAGCACCCTCACCCTTATCTCTGATAATCTCGAGTGATTTTTCTTTATTAAGTAGCTTTGCCGGAGCATCAAGGAACTCAACCTCATATCCGCATTTTTTAGCGTATGCAGCTGCATAAATAAGCCACAACGGATAATACAGAACACCGCTGTGACCAATACATGGACTACGCGACTCACGCGAAAATTTTCCGTATTCTGCTTTGAATGGTGGATTAATAAAAAATATTTTCATACCTGACCCCTATTAGATAGATCCGTGTTTTCTGATACCTGTGACGATATATGAAGTCATATAATACATACGAGAGAAGAAATTCAGCCCCATGTATTTATACACTCTGTATGCCATACCCATAGACTTGAACTTGTTTCCGGATTTAGAGTTTTTTGCCACTCTGTAAACTAGCAAAGGTTCGTCGATTCCTCGTGCGATAGCACCGTCTTTCAATACAGAAAGCCACACCGCAAAATCCTCGTGCATATTATCATGAGCCATAGGATATTTAATAAGCCATTCTCTTTTGATAAGCACTGACGAACAAGACGCTACGTTCTGCTTAAGTAGCTTTTTGTAGTCAACGACAGTAGGGACTCTGAACACAAAATCTGACATCACAGAGTCTGTATCAACAAAAGCGCTACCCGTGTAGCACATATCGGTCTCAGGGTATTCTTCTATCAGATCCATCTGTTTTTGGAGCTTGTCTTTAGTCCAAAGATCATCGCTGTCAATAAGCGCGATATACTCACTACTTGCTTTTGAAACAGCAAAATTTCGTGTGTACGATACCCCTGAGTTTTTCTCGTTTTTATATACTTTTATTCTGCTGTCTGATCTAGCGTACTCTAACAAAATCTCGTACGAATTATCAGTAGAGCAATCATCGACAGCAATAAACTCAAAATCAGAATATGTCTGATTAAGCACAGATTCGATTGTCTGTCTTAAAAAATCTGATGCATTATATACAGGCATAATTACACTTAAGGTTTTGTGAGCATTGTTATTCATCAATACTTTCCTTCTTCATTGTAATAGTGTGAATAGTAGCTCTTTCCGTAACGCTTCTGATAATACTTTTTGTAGTATTTTTCGCTACGTCTTTCTGCATGATTAAGCACCGCTCCTAAAATCTTACATCCGCTTTTTTCAAGCTGAGTCTTAGTAATTCTTGCTTGCTTATATCTGATTCTTCCCGAAGAAATAACCAAAACTGCGCCATCACAGTTTTTAGCAACAACAGCACTGTCGATAACCAGACCGAGCGGTGGTGTATCCATAATCACGTAATCATACTCTGCTTTGAGTGAATTGACAAACTGTTCAAACTTATCAGTCATCATAAGTTCAACAGGGTTTGGACAACACGGTCCTGAGAGTACAATATCTAAATATTCATACTGTGTATTACAGATAATTTCTTCTCTTTGTGCAAGGTTTGCAAGGTACTCGCTGAGACCTTTTACATTTTTAGCATCTGAAAAGCGGGTAGCGACTACAGATTTTCTAAGGTCGCAATCGACATAGATAACCTTTTTCTTAATATCAGAAAGACTTTTAGCGAGCAGTAAGGCTGTAGTTGTTTTACCTTCGCTTGCATCGCAACTTGTTATATTTATAACCTTGTATTCACTACCGCAAAACTGAAGATTAGTACGCAGAGTTTTGAAAGATTCGTTGACAAAATAGCCTTCCAGATTGTCTATTTTAAGTTCTACTTTTTGCATTACTTATTCTCCTTCCAGCTATTTGCATAATATCTCTGACGTTTTGTCGCAGTTTTGCCGATATATACCGATGATGACTTGCTGTTTTTATCGTGGTTAATATTCGGAATAATAGCTAAAACAGTTAACCCTAGAGTTTTCTCAATAAGCTCAGGGTCAGAAATTTTATCATCAAAAATAAAGAATAAGGCAAAAATGATGTATGCAACGATAAATGCAGCAATAGCCGCTAACAACGATAAGGTAATCTCAAATTTAGAGTTCGATGGGACTTCCGGCAAAGTAGCTTCACCAACAATATTAACCTGGTCAAAGCCCATGATGCTCTGAATCTGTTCTTTTCCTATTTTGCGTACAGACTCAACTATCAGTCTTGATTCTTCAGGACTAGATGTCAAGGCTTTAATATCGATAAGACGAGTGTCTGTTGATGAGTTGATTGACACTATCTGAAGCATATCGTCGTATGTATATGATAACGCATTGTCAGCTACAACCTGCTCAAGCACCGAGCGACTAGTAAGCAAAGTTTTGCAGTCGTTAACTACATTAAGTGCAAGGTTAAAGTCTGAGTTGTAGTCAGAACCGCTGTCATTATCGCTGTCTTGCCTAAGTATATAGATAGACCCTGTTGATTCATACATCGGCTCGTATGTAAAATAGTTGTAAGCAAACACGGACGCCCCAACTAAAACTGCTATCAAACACATAATCCAAAGATTAGAAATAAACACGCTGAACAGGTCTCTGAATCTGATGTTACTTTCATTGTTATTGCTCATTATAGATACGTTCCTTTCGGTGGTTTAGTAGATAGAAATACACAAAATCACGCACACTTCCCTACTATC
>JAUMXP010000052.1 GCA_030529125.1 Eubacteriales bacterium
TTACCGCCTGAGACTGCTAAGCTGATAAATGAAACTAAAGCAAACAATAAACGTGTTATCGCTGTTGGTACAACATCATGCAGAACATTAGAAAGTGTTGCAAGTTTCTATGGTGAAATTAAAGCTTGCGATGGCTTTACTGACATATTCATATATCCTGGCTATGAATTCAAGGTGCTTGATGGTCTTGTAACTAATTTTCATCTGCCTGAAAGCACGCTGATTATGCTCGTATCAGCATTTTGTGGTTACGAAAATACAATGAACGCATACAAAGTTGCCGTCGATGAAAAATATCGCTTTTTCTCTTTCGGCGACAGTATGATAATCATATAGAGGTAAATTATGTATAAACTTATAAAACAAGAAGGCTGTGCCAGACGAGGAGAATTTATAACACCTCATGGCACTGTACAAATGCCTGCTTTTATGAATGTTGCGACTTGCGGAGCTATCAAAGGCGGACTTTCTGCATTAGATCTTAAAAGCATTGACACTCAAGTAATGCTGTCAAACACATATCACCTGCATTTAAGACCAGGTGATGAAACCGTCAAGAAGCTCGGTGGTCTTCACAAGATGACTAAGTGGGACGGTGTTATACTCACTGACAGTGGTGGATTTCAGGTATTTTCACTAGCAAAACTGCGAAACATCAAAGAAGAAGGTGTATACTTCAACTCTCATATTGATGGTCGAAAAATCTTTATGGGTCCTGAAGAAAGTATGCAAATCCAATCCAATTTGGGTTCGACTATTGCTATGGCATTTGATGAATGTGTAGCTAACCCATCTGAATATAACTACACTAAGGAATCTACTCATCGTACAACGAGATGGCTTGAGCGATGCATAACCGAAATGAGCAGACTAAATAGTCTGGATGATACAATAAATAAAGAACAGATGCTTTTTGGTATCAATCAGGGTGGCGTATACAAAGATCTAAGAGTTGAGCACATGAAGGTTATCAGAGAGTATGACCTACCGGGTTATGCAATCGGTGGACTTGCCGTTGGTGAAACTGCAGATATAATGTATGAAGTGATTGATGCGGTTGAACCATTTGCTCCTAAGGATAAGCCAAGATACCTTATGGGTGTAGGTACTCCTGTTAATATACTTGAAGGTGTATACCGAGGTATAGATCTGTTTGATTGTGTAATGCCATCGAGAAATGCACGTCATGGTCATCTATTCACATGGGATGGAATCATCAATATCAATAACGCTAAATATGAACTCGATGATACACCAATCGACAGCACATGTACTTGCCCAACTTGTCAGAATTTCAGCAGAGCGTATATTCGCCATCTTATGAAAGCGAATGAAATGCTTGGCATGAGACTTGCTGTTATGCACAATCTGCACTTCTACAACCATCTTATGGAAAGAATCAGAGAAGAACTTGACAATGGTACATTTACCGCATTTTATGAAAAATACAGAAATATACTTGGTAAACGTATATAAAGTTTAATTCTTACTTGCTTTTTATATTTTATACTGATATAATGATATTTGATATTTTAAAATGAAAGGATGTTGAAATATGGAAGGTTGGGGCATGATATTAATCTATGTTCTCATTTTTGCTGCGATGTACTTCTTCCTCATCAGACCAAACTCAAAGAAAAAGAAAGCTGAAGAGCAGATGAAAAAGAACATCACTATTGGTGATGAGGTTACAACTATCGGCGGATTTATTGGTAAAATCGTTGCTGTTAAAGACGACGAAGATGCTTTTATCATTGAAACAGGCACAGACAGAGTTAAGATCAAGATCAGAAAATGGGGTATCTCTTGTGTTAACAACAAGCCTGATCCAATCCAGGTAGCTAAAGAAGAAAGAGCTAAGGCTAAAGCTGAAAAGAAAGCTGCTAAAGAAAAAGAGACTGCTGATAAAAAATCAGACAAAAAGAAATAATATTATTATAAAAAAGTTCACCTCTGAATACATTTGTATCAGAGGTGATTTTTTTGCGCAATTTTTCAAATTCAACTAACAGTGGTTCTCTCATAAAATCCTTAATAGTTGGTGTTATTTCATCAGTTGCTATGATATCCGTGTTGATATGTCTGCTTACAGTAGGATTATTATCGACTTCGCTATTACAACACGACACACTTATGTATATCATGCTTGTTATAGATGCTATCGGAGTATTCTTCGGCGGATATGTAGCCGGTAGATTTAAGAAAAGTCAGGGTTTAGTACTGGGATTACTAAATGGTTTGATAATCTTTTCAGCACTAACTCTCAGCGGTTTATCATTAAGTAAAGAAACGATTACAATAATCACGTTGTTAAAAGCTCTGGTTATACTGATATTCTCAACCTTAGGAGCTATATTAGGCGTAAATAAAAAAGAAAAAATACATATCAAATAATCAGATACATATTTTTTCTTCAGATAGTATACTGCACATATCTTTAGGCAGTTGAGATACAATCTCTATATTCTCTTTTTTAATCGGATGAACAAATGAAACCTTGTGACAGTGCAATGCTTGTCTAGATATATATTCAAGCGAGCCACCATACATATCGTCACCTGCAAGCGGAAAACCTAGCGAGCTCATATGACAGCGAATCTGGTGAGTGCGACCTGTTTCTAGTATAAATCGTGTTAAAGTGTGATTATTCTTAGAAAAAACAGGAAAATAATGCGTTACAGAATGTGCACCATCGTCTGATACTACTCGTTGAATTGAGCGACCTTCCATAACTTTAATAGGTTTATCAATTGTACCATTATCAGCGATAACTCCCTCGCATACCGCTACGTATTCTTTCTTAACTGTTGATGGAAGTGCATGGGCACAATATCTGTCTTTTGCAAGCAACAAGCAACCAGATGTATCTCTGTCTAGGCGGTTGATAGCACGGAATGTATAGTACTCGCTTTTCTCTCTCATATAGAAGCTGACTATATTTGCTAACGTATCTTCCTGATGAACTTTAGTCGGGTGTACAGGCATGAGCGGTGGTTTGTTGACAACCATTATATATTCATCTTCAAAAAGAATGTCAAGCTCACCTTTAATCGGAATGATGTCATTCTCATCATCAGGCATAGCTAGTACCACTACATCACCACTACGTAGAATATCAGTTGTTTTAAGTAACTGACTATTTCTGGTGATGCCAAGATTAGTACGCTTAAGCTTAGATAAAGTACGAGCTGAAATATCACAATGACGTCGCAAAAAAGATTTAGCATCTATCCTATCATAGTCAGAAGGTACAGTGAGAGTTATTAACTTTTTTCTATCAGAATTATACTCTATGTTCATAGTCTCTCCAATAAAAAGTATACAGTTACTGACTGTATCAGAATAAACAATGGTAATAAAAACATAAACTTAGGTTTTCTAGTTTTATGTCGTATCAAAAGCATTGTTATAAACATCGATAAACTACCACCAATAAAGCCTAAAAAAAGCAAAGCAAATTCGCTCACTCTTGGTTGCTTACTTATGGCTGCCGATTTGTCACAGATAGTTACAACAACTGCGATTAAATTAATAAAAATCAAATAACTAAACAAATAAATTTCAATCATAATAATTCCAAGGTTGTGGTTTAAATAAAAAAGAGTATCATACCCTTTGTATTATCTATATTAATATTGATTATCTCTATAGCGTTCATTGGCGAAAACGATATACAAACCAAAAATCAAGTTACTTTATCAAGTGATACCGCATATTATATGAAAGGTGTATGGGTCAGCTACATCACTCTAGATATGCAAAATGAAGATAAAAACGAAAAAGCTTTCAAAAATAAAATTGAAAATATTATAAGCACATCTAAAGAAAATGGATTTAACACTTTGATAATGCAGGTCCGACCTTTCTGCGATGCTTTGTATAAATCATCAGTATATCCGTGGTCACACATACTAACAGGTGAACAAGGAAAGAACCCTTTATATGATCCGTTGAAAATCGCATGCGACTTATGCCACAAAAACAATATGAAAATACACGCATGGATAAACCCGTACAGAGTATCTTCAGAAAGCACCCCAAAAGAACTCTCCAGCAATAATCCGTATGTTAAAGATAACTCCATAGGCTTTATTTTTAATAAAAACATTTATCTTGATCCATCGAACCAAAAAGCACAGGAGCTGATAGTTAACGGAGTAGAAGAAATAGCAAACAATTACGATATTGATGGGATTCAATTTGATGACTACTTCTATCCTGAAGAAAGTGCTGAGATAGATAAGGAGCAATACAAAGCGTATAAAAGTAGTACCCCTAAGCCATTATCAAAAGAAAAATGGAGAATGGAAAATGTGAACACTCTGATTAAAAGAGTATACAAAGCTATAAACAAGATAAATGATAATATCGAGTTTGGCATATCACCACAAGGTAATATAAATAACAACAAAGCGCTAGGTGCAGATTTATACACATGGTGCAAAGAAGAAGGATACATCGACTATATCTGCCCACAGCTATATTTCAGCCTTGATAATCCATCGCTTAAATTCGAAGAAAGCCTTAATCAATGGGTAGATATTGAGAAACATAAAAATCTCAAAATATACGTAGGATTAGCCGGATACAAAGCAGGGTCAGATAAAGACTCCGGCACGTGGCTTGATAACAACGATATACTCAAAACAGAAATTAAAATATGTGAAGAAAGAAAGCTAGAAGGAATAATGCTATACAGCTATGAAAGTCTAATATCAAAAGAAAATAAAGAGGAAATTAAAAACGTCAGTAATTATCTAAACGGTGTCACTCAATAACACCTATACAATAATCGTCTTTAGCGTCTATTAACTTAACCTTCAGTATCTTCCCTACTACATCAATATCAGATTTAAGATATACAGGTGTGTAGTTCTTAGTATATCCTTCGTAAAAGCCCAAACGATTCTTTAATTCAAACAAGACTTCTTCTGTTAACCCTACTTGAGATGATAAAAACTCCATACGCTTTTTATCTGTATGTTCAATCATAAGCTTACTTCTTATATTTTTAGTATTAGGATCAACCTGATCAGGCATTTTATCTGCAAGTGTGCCTTTTCTGCGTGAATAAGAGAAAACGTGAACTTTTGCAAAGCCTATAATATCAGTAAAATCAAGGTTTTTCTGAAACTCCTCATCAGTTTCTCCTGCGAAACCTACCATAACATCTGTTGTTATAGATGGATTTGTGAAAATATCTCGAATACTGCGCACAATCTGTGCATACTCAGCGGATGTATAGTGTCTATGCATACGCTTGAGTGTTTCGTCGCAACCACTCTGAAGTGACAAATGAAAATGCGGGCAGAATTTCTCCTGAGCAGCAAGTCGTTTAAGCACATCTTCTGTCATAAGTTCAGGCTCAAGGGACGAAAGACGAACACGCTCTACCCCATCTATGCTGCATACAGTTTCAACTGCATCAGCAAGAGAAGAATTAATATCGTCACCGTAAGCTGATAGGTTGATGCCTACAAGTACAATCTCGTTGTAGCCTTTTATAGCAAGTGTTTCAACCTCTGCTCTTAAATCTTCTAAAGACTTAGAACGTACACGACCTCTTGCATAAGGAATAATACAGTAAGAACAGAAACGGTTACAGCCATCTTCAATCTTAACAAAAGCACGAGTGCGTTCTAAAAATTTGTTAACTCGCATTTCTTCAAACTTCTCGCCTTTTTCGTGGTCAGCTATCTTAATAATCCTTTTCTTATTAACCATAAATTCTTTAATTGCAGGTACAAGTTCTTTTCTACAAACATTACCTAAAACTATATCGCAATTAATAAAAAGCTCTGTATCATCTTTAAAAGCCTGTGGCATACAACCAGTGAGTACGATTATAGCATCCTTGTTCTCTCGTCTTGTTCTGTTAATAACCTTACGATTTTTAGAATCACTTGTATGAGTTACCGTGCAAGAGTTGATAATAGTAATATCAGGTGCAGTTGTATCAGGTGCAAAGCCAGCATCAACCATGTACTCAAACATGAGTTGCGATTCATACTGATTAACCTTACAACCTAGTGTAACAATATTAAAAGTCAAATAAATCACCTAAATACAGTAAAATTTCGGTAAAAATGCCGTTGATTAAAACGCACTAAAGTGCTAATATATACATATTGTGACTAAATACTACATTTGCGGAGGACCACACTATGTATACAAGCACAATCATGATTAAAAACATTGATACTGCAAGAGAATTTGTTGATAAAATGGCTAAGTTCATAGATACAAAAATCACATTGAACAGCGGTGATTACAGCATCGACGGACATTCTATCATTGGCATTATTTCATTAGATATAACAAAGCCTATTGAGGTTGTTGCTCAAGGCAACGTTACTGATGAATTAAAAGAAATTCTCAAAGAGTACGCTATATAGTATATTTTTATTTTAGCTAAAAGTCAACCACGCACCCTTTTTAAGGGTGCTTTTTTCATATAAAAAGCCCGACTCGTTTGAGCCGGGCTAGTTTTATTTATTCACCGTAAATATATGTACCAACCTGTGGTTTAGAAGTATTAGTAAGAGGATAGAAACCTTCGTTTGGTGTACCGGTTAAAGTAGCAGCAACTGTTTCTTTGCCTGCACCCTTGTTGTTGAAGATGATGTTATCGTATGAGCCAATTGGGAGGTCAAGTTTGTATACCTTCTGGTTCTGTGCATTTGTCTCAACATATTCCATCTGGAGGCCTGGCCAAGCTGTACCGCCACCGCCTGTCTTCCAACAATGAGCATAGATATTTTTCCAACCATAAACGTCAGTAAAGTAAACAGCAGTTGTTTCAGGAGCTACAAGGTAATAGTTGTTGCTCTCTTGACCAGCGTTATTGTTGAACTTGTATGTTGTGTATGGTGACTCCTTAGGCACGTAGAACTTGTAGTTTCCTGAAGAACCACTCATTTCGATACCAGGCCATACAGTTGAAACGTTATTAGCAGGATCTTCGTTCCAGAGATGGATATAGGAAGCAGTCCATTTCTGTGTGCAAGAAATCTCAACAGCTTCGAGTGTGAAAGCTTCTGTCTTGATATCAAATTCGTTTGTCTCGATTGTAGCAGGTGAACCATCAGCGTATGTGCCGTAGTAACCAGCAAACTTAACCTTTGTTAATGACGCATCATACTCGAGAGTGTAACTGCCATCAGCAGCCTGTGTCATTTTCTCGCCAGGCCACTCAGCGTTTGTGTTACCAGTGCCATCATATACGAAAGCGTAAACTTCTGCGTTCTTAAATGCATCAGTTTTATTCAATTTAAGTGTTGCCTTTTCTACTGGAACAGTTGGATCTTCAACTGGAGTCTTGTTGATAGGCTCGCCAATACCTTCAGCTGAAGGAGATTTAGCAACATATCTCTGAACAAGTGTAGCATCTAATACAGCGATAGCACCGTCTTTGTCAACGTCAGCACAAAGCTCAGCTTCAGGGATAAATGTTGTAACTTTAGCAACATTTCTCTGAATCAATGTAGCGTCAAGAACAGATACGTCGCTGTCAAAGTTAGCATCGCCAAGGATGAGTGTTTCAGGAATTGTTGGAGTTGTTTCTGAAGGAATCTCTGAAGGCTCTTCAGTAGAATATGTTACGTCTGAAGCAGAAAGTGTAGCAATTGGATACTCACCATAATCCTTGAATTCAAGCTTCTTGAAAATCATAGAACCTGTAAGCTCATAACCACCAGATTCACGGTTAGCAGCAGTGTTAGCTGTACCGTAGTAAATTACTGTTGGAGGCATTGTACGACCACAGTAGCCACCACAAACTGTAGCAGAGTGACCGATATGTGCAGAAACAGCACCTTCTGAGAACTTAACGTATTTTGTGTTTGCAGGAACATCATAGTAGTAAAGGTCTGGATTTGTAGCATCCTGTGTCATTGCATAACCAGGGAAGTTAGAAATCTTTGTCGATCTGTCAAGACCTGTCTTACAGAACACGTGAACCTTAGGCCACTTTGTAACTGAGTTATCGAAGTAAACACGCTTTGTTTCGTTAGCGTTCTTCTTGTAAATCTTGTGTGTAACAGTTGTTGTCTGTGTACCGTTTGAAGCAGTTACTGTAACATTGATACCATCGCCATAGTCGATAGAATCATTGAGTACAACGTACTGTGTACCTGTAAACTTCTGCTCAGGAAGGTTAGAAATCTTAACTGTACCGCTTGTAGCGTTGTTAAGTGCGATTGTTAAGTTAGCAGTTTTAGTTGTATAGCCGTTTAATGTATCAGCACCGAGAACTGTATCGTTCAACTTAACTGTAGCAGTTGGTGCAATTTTCTTAGCGTTATAGATAACAGCAACACCGCTATCACCTACTGTACCGCTGATTTTGCCGCCAGATACAGTAAACTCGTTACCTGTAACCTGATCTGTATATGTACCGTTAGCCATTGTACAAGCCTGTGATACAGTAGCAGAACCTGTTGCGAGGTTAGCAATAACCATACCTGTTGTACCACGCTGTACAAAGAAGAGGCTGCCGTTTGTAGATACAGATTCAGACTGACCTACAAATTCGTTTTTGAACTGGTTAACAGCTACAACTGCAGGGTTTTTCCATGTATCTGCAGCGCCTGGTGCACCAATGAGTGCATCGTACTTAATAGATACAAGTGATGGAGTAACATCGAGTTCTTCGCAGCTTGTACGAACAAGGTAAAGAGCAGGAGCATCTTTACGAGCACCAACTACAGCCCAACCTACGATCTGCTGAGCCTTAGTAAGGCCGTTAGATGAGCCTGAGTCTGATGGGTTAGTTGTGAATGTATCGTGTGATTCAAGCCATAAAACGTTGTCAGCTTTAGTTGAACCTGTGTAACCATAGTTAACAAGGTTAGATGAAGCTTTCTTTGACTTGATAGCAGAACGAACTGTACCACCATAAGCATAGTCAGTAACGCTCATATACTTAGTGTAAGCTGTGATAGGAACTAATCCGTTGAGACCTAATACTTCACCATAAACAAAAGCATCAGGATTCTTCTTAGTAATAGCATCTGTGATTGTTGGCCAGAAGTCAGAAGCAGCTGTACCATCATCAGGTGTTTCAATATGCTTAGCAGCATCAAAACGGAAACCATCAACACCATTGTCAGCAAGTGTGTTGAGATAGTTGATGAGGTAGTTCTGATAATCCTTGTTGCTTGTATCAAGGTCAGGGAGCTGAGAGTTTAAGTCAGTTGTTGTCTGTCCTTTACGTGTTGAGTCAACATATGGTGTAAGCTGTGTGCCTGATGGCTTACGTAAGAAGCTCTTAAGAGTTGGGTTGATAAGAGCAGCTTCAGCTTTGTTAGTGTTATTCTGAACGTGGTTAGCAACTACGTCAACAATAACCTTAATGCCATACTGATGGAGTGTGTCACACATTTCCTTCAAATCAGCCTCATCACCAAGCTCGTTGCCGATTTTCAGGTCTGTTGGTTGATAGAAACACCACCAGTCGTTTGCATAGGCGCCATCGTTGGTTGTGTCTTTTGTACACTGTATAGGAGATACCTGTACAGCAGTGTAGCCTGCTGCTGCAATCTCTGCTGCATACTGTGTAACTTCCTCAAGCTTCCAGTTGAAAGCATGGAGAATGTTACCGTCTTTAACGTCAGCAGGAAGATTAAAGCCTTTTACATTGTCTGTTTCTGCAGCGCTTGTAGCAACTGTAGGAACAATGAACATTGTTGCCATCATCAGTAAACAAAGAATCAGGCTGAGAATTCTTTTAAAATTCATAGTTTTTTAATACTTTTTTAAATGAAAAAAAACGAAGGTGA
>JAUMXP010000053.1 GCA_030529125.1 Eubacteriales bacterium
CTGTTAACATCGTTCCTAACTCAACAGGTGCTGCTAAAGCTATCGGCCTTGTTATCCCAGAGTTAAACGGCAAGCTCATCGGCGCTGCACAGCGTGTTCCAGTTCCAACAGGTTCTACAACAATCCTTACAGCTGTTGTTAAGGGTGAAGTTACAGTTGATCAGATCAACGCTGCTATGAAGGCTGCTGCTTCTGATTCATTCGGTTACAACACAGACGAGATCGTTTCTTCTGACGTTGTTGGTATGACATACGGCTCACTCTTCGACGCTACACAGACAATGGCAACATACATGCCAGAAACAAACACAACTCAGGTTCAGGTTGTTTCATGGTACGACAACGAGAACTCTTACACATCACAGATGGTAAGAACAATCAAGTATTTTGCTGAACTGTAATTAGTTTTATACAAGATTGCCGGCTGCTTTTTGCAGCCGGTTTTTTTGTGTAAACTGTGATTTATCCTGCTTTTTTATATATAAAAGTTTTATTGACAATAATCTCCTTTTATAGTATAATCGTCTTGTTATCTATATCCTAAAATGGATAAGTAGTTAAATTAAAGGAGTTATGTAAAATGAAAAAGATTTTTGCACTTGTTCTTGCTATCCTAATGGTAGCTTCACTTGCAGCTTGTGGTTCAAATTCAGATGCTACTGCTGACCAGGCTGACAAGACATACGTTATTTACTCAGACAACGCTTTTGCTCCATTCGAGTACCTCGATGAGTCAACAGGCGAGTATGTTGGTCTTGATATGGACCTTTTCGCTGCTATCGCTGAGGATCAGGGAATTAAGTACGAAATGCACAACGAAGGTTTCGACGCTTCTATGGGTGCTGTTCAGTCAGGTCAGGCAGACGCTATGATCGCAGGTATGACAATTACAGACGAGAGAAGAAAGTCATTCGATTTTGCTGAGGGCTACTTCGAAGATGGTCAGGTTTTAGTTGTTAAGAACGATTCTGACATCAAGGATTTCGACGGCTTAAAGGGTAAGACAATCGCTTGTAAAACTTCAACAGTTGGTGGCGAGTACGCTGAGTCAATCAAAGACCAGTATGGTTTTACAATCAACTACTACGAAGGTTCAAACGAAATGTATCAGGCTGTAGTTACAGGTACAGATGCTGCTTGTATCGAGGACTTCTCAGTTATCGGTTGGGCTATCAACTCTGAGGATCTCCCACTCACAATCGTAACAGAAAAACCATTCAACAACAGTTTCTACGGCTTCGCTGTTAAGACAGGCACAAACCCTGAGCTTATCGAGAAGTTTAACACAGGTCTTGCTAACATCAAGGCTAACGGTAAGTACGACGAGATCCTCGCAAAGTACGGTTACTGATATATTTAGTTAATATTTCACATTTTATGGTTTCAGCATGGTGCTAGCCGCCATGCTGAAATTTTTACAGCTTTTATGTAAGGGTAGATGTAATATATGGATTTTGGAAGAGTTATAAGTGAAGCGACCCCTCTGTTGCTACAGGGCTTTCGCTACACCGTTATTGTATCTTTAATCGGTATCGCTATCGGTATCGTCATCGGACTTTTTGTGTGTCTGATGAATATGTCAAAAAGCAGAATCCTGCGTTTTATTGCGGGAATTTATATCTGGATTATCCGTGGTACTCCAATGCTTGTACAGTCGTACGTTATCTTCTTTGGTATTCCGCAGCTCATCCAGACTTTTATGCCGGAGTTTCGTCTTGATGCATTTACAGCAGGTATCATCACACTGAGCTTAAATGCCGGTGCATATCTTTCTGAGATTTTCAGAAGTGGTATTCAGGCTGTTCCTAAGGGTCAGACAGAGGCTGCTCGAAGCCTTGGTCTTTCACAGAGCAAGACTATGATCAAGGTTGTACTTCCACAGGCGTTCAAGATTACAATACCATCGCTTGTTAACCAGTTTATCATTTCTGTAAAGGATACATCAATCCTTTCAGCTATCGGTCTTGCAGAACTTACAAATATGACAAAACAGTATGTTGGTAAGTCATTCCAGTTCTTTGCGTCTTATGTATATCTTGCAGCGTTCTATCTTGCATTTGTATCGCTGCTGATGTTACTTTCAAAATATATAGAAAAGAGATTAAAGTATGAAAGAAAAAGTAATAGTTAAAGACCTGCACAAGTATTTCGGCAAGCTCGAAGTGTTGACAGGCATTGATACTGTTATTTATGAGGGCGAGGTTGTTTGTGTAATCGGACCATCCGGCTCTGGAAAATCTACTTTTCTCAGATGCTTAAACAAGCTTGAGGATGTAACCTCAGGCAAAATTATTGTTGACGATTATGACATCACTGACAAAAAGGTTGATATCAACAAAGTAAGAGAGAACATAGGTATGGTGTTCCAACAGTTTAATCTGTTCCCTAATATGACCGTTAAAAAGAACATTATGATGGCTCCTGTCACTTTGAAGAAGATGACTAAGGAAGAAGCTTCAAATAAAGCTGATGAGCTTTTAAAGCGTGTAGGTTTGTTTGAAAAAGCCGATTCTTACCCAGGTGAGCTTTCAGGTGGTCAGCAGCAGCGTGTAGCTATCGCTCGAGCTCTTGCTATGAATCCTGACATTATGCTCTTTGACGAACCTACATCAGCGCTTGACCCTGAAATGGTAGGCGAAGTTCTTGAGGTTATGAAGGACCTTGCTAAGCAGGGTATGACAATGATTGTTGTTACTCACGAAATGGGCTTTGCACGTGAAGTTTCTGACCGCGTTTTATTTATGGATGGCGGTGTTATCTGCGAAGAGGGTACACCTGAACAGGTGTTCTCAAACCCACAGCAGGAACGTACACAGGATTTCTTACGCAAGGTACTGTAATTTACATCTACATTATTAGCAACTATTGGCTGTCCTTTTTGGACAGCCTTTTTGTTTTTGAATAAAGCGTAGATGTAGTGATTGTGTATAATTGTTTATGTGAACATTTGTGCATTTTACCGTTATCTTTTTATAATAAGGTTAAGTATAATAAAAATATAAAATTTAAATAAAAAATTTATTATTTGTGAAACATTTTTAGGTTCTCAAGTGTTTTATTAGTGTAGAATATTTGTGCTAATATTCTAAATTAGAAATGAACGTTCAGGAGGCGATTTTATGAAGAAGATATTTTCATTGATTTTAGTTGTGGTATTAGTTTTTAGCATATCTATAGTTTCATTTGCTGAGACACAGGCATTTTCCAAGTCATTCGAAACAGTTGAGCAGATGTGTGAATATATTACAAAATATGCGGCTGACTACCCAAATGTTGATTATTCTGATGAGCTTACTACCCCTATAAAATCATACGAGCTTAAGCAGAAAGCGCTCGCGCTTATTTCTATTGATAACGATGATTATACTTTATCTGAAATCATATGTGGCGAGACAAAATATAATTACGGAATTAACAACATAAACTTTAGATATACTAAGGGTGATGTCGAGATAAATATTTCGACCGATTATTTTCATAATTCAGAGAGTGTAACAGAGAGTGTGGATTATTTTGCAAGTTCACAAGCATGGGACCATGAGTTTTGCTGTGTTGATAGCAAAATATACATAGGTGAAGTACAGGGCTATTATTGTGAAGGCATATTTTATTCTTCTCATGATAAAACTATATATCTGATTGCTGCAGATGATGTTTTGATCGAAATTGAATACAATGGAACTCTTGATGAAAATTTACTAAATAGTCTGCAGATTAGTAGAAGCGATATTTTAATGCCAGTTTTAGAGTATTCGCCATCTGCTCCTATAAAGGTGACTGATGAGGTGTTAACCGCAGCAAGATTAGATTATGACAACGAAGATATCGCTAAAGAAGATCTTACTGTTACAGATTACTACGAATTTGATAATGGTCATAAACTTGTCAGATTAACTGTTGCTGGATACCAATACACAGATGACGAGGTTGAACAGAGAATAGGAGGATATGTATTAACAGTACCTCAAAGACCACTACCGAAGATGCTTATCAACGGCGAATTCTACGATATTGCTCAGGCTTATGAAGCTTCAATGATTACCGATGATGACCTTGAGGAAAATTTCAAATATAGTTTTTCTACAGGGACTTTTAGTATGAAAAAGTATAAAGAGGTCAAAGGTGATGTAGATGGAGACGATAGGTTGACAATATTGGATGCAACTTATGTACAACGATATACTTGCAAATATGAAGACCTGAATATCAATTTGGATAGAGCAGATTTCAACGCTGATGATGCTATAGATGTGTTTGATGCAACAGCTATGCAGAGAAGCATTGCTGGTTACAAATAAAATATATTCACTAAATAAGGCCTGTCTGGTTTTACAGACAGGCTTTTTTATTTTACTACAGTGTTTATTGTATGACTGTGCTATTTATGAACAATTTATAAATTGTGAAATTAGACCTTGACTTTCTTTGACTTTTGTTTATAATAAAATTAAAGGTCAAAAAAAGTCAAACTGCAATATGGACTGTTGATCAAATAAATGTATAAGGAAATGATATTATGCGTATGAGTGATATAGTGGCTCGCCACATTCTTGAGATGCTAGAAGAAAGCGATGGTAACGCTGAGATACAGCGCAACGAGCTGGCAGCTTATCTTGGCTGTGTACCTAGTCAGATAAACTATGTAATAACATCGCGCTTTACTCCGGAACACGGATATATAGTAGAAAGCAGAAGAGGCGGTGGCGGATATATACGCATCACAAAAATAACTGCTACTCCTACAGATGCTATCATGCACATTATTAATTCAATCGGTAAACGACTTGATAAACTTAGTGCCGAAATAATGATTAATAATATGCTCGCAAGGTCAATAATAAACGAAGAAACAGCTCGCCTGTTGGCAGCTGCTATGAGTGAGCGTTCTTACCTTGACATTCCTCAGCAGTATCGCGATTTTTTGCGAGCATCAATTTTTAAGAATATGTTATTAACTCTAGTTTAAGGAGGAGATATTATGTTGTGTCAGAAATGTAAAGAAAAAGAAGCCAATACTCATGTGAAATCCGTTGTTAATGGTGAATACACCGAGTATATGCTATGTTCAGAATGTGCCAAAGCTATGGGATACACAAATATTTTCACTGATATGCACTCGGATTTTAGCTCGATTTTAGGCTCGTTTTTTGCTAATGCTCTGCCTGCAAAGAGCGAAATCACCCGCTGTGATGTATGTGGCAGCACTTACCACGATATAGCTAAAAGCGGTCAGGTAGGTTGCGCTAAATGCTATGAGATATTTATCGACCAGCTTATGCCGTCAATCAGAAGAATCCATGGTAATACAACTCACTCAGGCAAGAAACCATCAACTTTTGCAGAAGAAATAAATGTAAAAGATATAAAAAATGAAAAACAACAGTTGATAGACAAACTAAAAAAAGAGCTTGATGATGCTGTCTTGGAACAGAATTTTGAGTTAGCAGCACAGCTGAGAGATAAAATCAAGGAAATGGAGGAGTCAAAATGAAGAACGTAGTAGTTTCTACTAGAATAAGACTGGCGCGTAATCTATCTGACTATCCTTTTCCAATAAGAATGAATGAAAAAGTTAAGTCAGAGTTAGCTGACAAAGTGTGCGATGCCGCAAAAACAATAATGCCGTTTGATCGTATCGATATGTCTAATATCACAAAGACGCAAGCAGTATCACTTGTCGAACAGCATCTTATCAGTCCGGAGTTTATCAGCAATTCTGAGGGCAGGGTTTTACTGCTGTCAAAAGACAAAACAATCAGCATTATGATAAATGAAGAAGACCACATAAGACTGCAGGTGATTATGCCATCATTGTGTTTAGAAGAAGCATACAAAGTAGCTGATGAGCTGGATACAAAACTGTCTGAGAAACTTAAGTTTGCATATTCAGATAAGTTAGGTTTCCTGACTCAGTGCCCAACAAACTTAGGTACAGGAATGCGTGCTTCGGTTATGTTGCATCTTCCTGCACTCAAGAAAAGCCGTGCAGTTGACCGTATTGGCTCTAACTTAACTAAACTCGGACTCACAATCCGTGGGCTGTATGGTGAGAGCTCAGAGTCAATAGGTGCTATGTATCAGCTATCAAACCAAGTAAGTCTTGGTATCAGCGAGCAGTCCGCTATTGAGAATCTTAAGAATATTACTACCCAGCTTGTAACGCAGGAATTAAAAGCAAGGGACAGAATACTTTCTGATATATCCGTAGTTGATACTATCTGTCGTAGCTTGGGTATACTAAAAACAGCTAGAAGAATCGACCACGCTGAAGCTATGAATTTGTTGTCTAATGTCAGATTAGGCGTAGCTAACAAACTGTTTGACTCACTGTCACTTGACAGCATAGATGAGCTGATGTGTGATATTCAACCTGCATGTATTTTACAGCGTTTTTCTGCTGAACTATCGCCGTCAGAACGCGATATGAAGCGAGCAGATTATCTGCGTGAAAAATTAAATTGATACAATATTTTATTATCAGGTAACAGTACTATAAAAGGAAGGTGACGAGAATGTACAATTTCAAAGGTTTTACACAAAAAGCTAACGAAGCGTTGAATCTGGCTATTACATCTGCGCAGGAGCTTGGCCATACTTATGTTGGCACAGAGCACATACTGCTTGGACTATTGCGTGAGGGTAGTGGTGTAGCCGCTGTCGTTATGAACGAATGTGGATTAAATGACATAACTTTAGAGAATCATATCGCAGACTCAGTAGGTAAAGGTTCGTCAACTGTTCTTACACCTGATGATTTCACACCACGTACTAAACGAGTTATGCAAATGGCGGTTGTAAATTCTGCGCGTATGGGACACGGCTATGTCGGTACAGAACATTTGCTTATTTCTATACTTTCAGAGCGTGACAGCTTTGCTGTGCGATTTTTGTCTGAGCTTAATGTCAACCCTACAAGCATTATTACAGCTTTAAAACAGAGTCTTAACGATGAGCGAGAACAATCTGATAAAGCAGATTTTAAATATGGCGATGCAAGTATTAACGACTCAAAGACTAATTCTGAAACAAAGACTCTGTCAGCATATGGCAGAGATCTCACTAAAAGCGCAGAAAATGGAGAGATCGACCCTGTAATCGGTCGAGATAACGAAATCAACCGTATTATTCAGATTTTGTCCCGCAGAACTAAAAACAACCCTGTTCTTATAGGCGAGCCAGGTGTGGGTAAAACAGCAGTTGCTGAAGGCTTAGCACTTAAAATCGCAAACGCTGAGGTGCCTGAACATCTCAGATCTAAGCGTGTCTTTTCGCTTGATCTGACATCTATGATTGCAGGTACAAAGTATAGAGGTGATTTTGAAGATCGTATCAAAAATGCGATTGAAGAGGTCAAAAAATCAGACAACATAATCCTATTTATCGATGAACTTCATACTATAATCGGCGCAGGTTCTGCTGAGGGTTCAGCAGATGCCGCTAATATTCTAAAACCTAGTCTGGCACGAGGTGATTTTCAGGTTATCGGTGCGACAACCTTAGAAGAGTATAGAAAGTATATCGAAAAAGATGCAGCGCTCGAGAGAAGATTTCAGCCTGTCACAGTAGGTGAGCCGTCTAAAGAAGAAGCTGTACTGATTCTGAAAGGCTTGCGCGACAGATACGAAGCCCACCATAAAGTTAAAATTACTGACGAAGCAATCGAGTCAGCGGTAGAATTATCCTCTAGATATATCGCGGACAGATACCTGCCTGACAAAGCTATCGACTTAATTGACGAGGCAGCGTCAAAGGTAAGATTAACTGAGCTTACTGCACCGCCTGAAATCAAAGAGCTTGAAGAAAAAATTGATCAGCTTGAGCAGGAAAAAAGCAGTGCAGTTAATGAACAGGATTTTGAGCGTGCAGCTCAAATTCGCGATGAGCAAAAGAATATGAAACAAAAGCTTACCGATATGCAGAAGGACTGGCACGAAAATTCAAAAGTAGTCAACGGCGAAGTCAGAAAAGAAGATATTGCAACTATAGTTTCTGACTGGACAAAAATCCCT
Source organism: Eubacteriales bacterium (assembly GCA_030529125.1). Classification (GTDB taxonomy): domain Bacteria; phylum Bacillota; class Clostridia; order Oscillospirales; family Acutalibacteraceae; genus Ruminococcoides. Next base: position 8,010 of record JAUMXP010000053.1, read on the forward strand.
GTAGTAGAGCTTACAAAGGAAGAGTCGGATCGTTTGCTGAATATGGAAGATATTCTCCATAAACGCGTTATTGGTCAGAACGAAGCAGTCAAAGCCATAGCTAAAGCTATCCGACGCGGTCGAGTAGGTATCAAAGATCCTAATCGTCCTATGGGTTCATTTATTTTCTTAGGACCTACAGGTGTTGGTAAAACCGAGCTGTGTAAAGCATTAGCGAGTGCTATGTTTGGTGATGAAAACGCAATGCTCAGGCTTGATATGAGCGAATATATGGAGAAGCATACTGTTTCCCGTCTGGTTGGTTCACCTCCTGGGTATGTCGGCTATGACGAGGGTGGTCAGCTTACAGAGAAGGTCAGACGTAAACCATACTCTGTGGTTTTATTTGACGAGATTGAAAAAGCTCATCCTGATGTGTTCAATATGCTGTTGCAGATTCTCGAAGACGGTAGACTGACCGATTCTCAGGGCAGAACTGTTGATTTCAAAAATACTGTAATTATAATGACATCTAACGTTGGTGCTAGATTGATTGTTGACAAGCAACAGTCGCTCGGATTTACTCAGAATGATACTGAAAAAAGCGATATAAAAGATACAGTTATAGCTGAGCTCAAGAAAGTATTCAGACCGGAATTTATAAACCGAGTTGATGACATCATCGTATTCTCAAAGCTTACAAAAGACGAAATTAAGCAGATTGCAAAAAATATGCTTAGTAATCTTGCTGATAGACTTAAGCCGATGCGAATTAGTATAGACTTCAGCGATAACGTTGTTGATAAAATATCTGACGAAGGCTTTGATGAGAGTTATGGCGCTAGACCGCTTCGACGTGCTATAGTAAATAATATAGAAGATAAGCTCTCAGAAAAAATCTTAGATGGTAGTTTTAGTGAGAACGATAGAATTATCTGTGATTATATAGATGGAGAATACGTATTTGAAAAAGCAGAATAATTCTGAATAAAAATTATTTAAAAGAAATATAAATATTTATGTTAAAAAAGACGTGTGTTTGATAATTCCAGAAGAGAATTAAATAAAACACACGTCTTTGTTCTTTTAAGGAAATATAATGGCAAATAAGTTGTATTTATAATAAAAATATGATAAAATATAAAAAATCCCCTTGCGTAAGGTATTGCTTGTTACTTAGCGTAATGTGCTATTTTGTAGTCACAGGAGGTGAGTGCTATGTCAAAATACACCACAGGAGAAATCGCAAAAATATGTGAGGTTACTGTTCGCACAGTTCAGTACTATGATTCACGCGGTATACTAACACCAAGTGAGCTCTCAGACGGAGGCAGACGCCTATATACTGACGATGATCTCAAGAAACTGAAGATTATATGTTTCTTAAGAGATATGGGATTGCCTATCAATTCTATTTCAAAGATGCTTTGTGATAGTGAATCAAAAGCAACAGTTGAAGTGCTTCTTCAGCAGCACGAACAAGAGGTTAAGGCTGAGTACGAACAGTGTAGCAAAAAACTAGATGTTGTTCGTGGACTTTTAAACGAACTAAAGCAAACTGATGATTTCACTGTGAATACATTAGGTGATGTAGCACAAATTATGAAAAACAAAGATAAAAGAAAAAAGGTTATGCGCAATATCATTCTTAGTGCTCTGGGTTTAGAAGCGTGTGAGATTCTAACTGGTGTATTGTGGGGAATAACAGGTATATGGTGGCCGTTTGCGGCTGTAACTGTCGTTACACTTATTACTGTA
>JAUMXP010000054.1 GCA_030529125.1 Eubacteriales bacterium
AACATTTAAGATGATTTCGGTTACATCTTCTTTAACACCCGGAATTGTTGAAAATTCGTGAAGAACGCCGTCAATCTTGATAGATGTAACGGCACAACCCTCGAGTGATGAAAGGAGAACACGTCTTAAGCTGTTGCCCAATGTGTTACCAAAACCACGTTCGAGTGGCTCAACGACAAATCTGCCGTATTTTCCGTCTGCTGATAACTCTTCAGTTTCGATTCTTGGTTTTTCTATCTCTATCATTAGTTAATTCCTCCTTTAATCTTTAACAGTATGAGCACTGTCAAGCTTTGATTGATCTTACGATCATCTGAAGGATTACTTAGAGTACAACTCAACGATAAGTGTCTCGTCAACGTCGAGGTCGATTTCGTCGCGCTGTGCGAAAGCAACTACCTTACCTTCAAATGCACCCTGTGCAACTTCGAGATATTTTGGAACAGGTCTAGAAGCGTTTGCTTCCATAACTGCCTTGAATTTTTCACTTGAACGGCTGTTCTCGCAGATAGCGATAACTTCGCCCGGCTTTGTTAAGTATGATGGAATATCAACTCTCTTGCCGTTAATTGTGAAGTGACCATGTGTTACGAGCTGTCTAGCTTCAGCGTGTGAAGAAGCCCAACCCATTCTGTAAACTGTGTTGTCAAGACGGCTTTCTAAGATAGCGAGTAAAGCTTCACCAGTTTTACCCTCTTTCTTTTCTGCTAAGCCATAGTATTTTCTGAACTGGCTCTCGAGTACACCGTAGTAACGCTTTGTCATCTGCTTAGCTCTAAGCTGAAGACCGTACTCTGAGCTCTTCTTACGACCCTGACCGTGCTGACCAGGTGCGTAAGCTCTACGTGCGATTGCACACTTGTCTGAATAGCATCTCTCGCCTTTTAAGAAGAGCTTCTTGCCCTCTCTGCGGCACTGTCTGCATACAGCTCCTGTATATCTAGCCATAGATTTTTACCTCCTATTTCTTTAGACACGTCTTCTCTTTGGAGGACGACATCCGTTGTGAGGAATTGGAGTAACGTCTTTGATCATTGTTACTTCAAGACCTGCTGTCTGTAATGCTCTGATAGCTGCCTCACGGCCCTGACCAGGACCCTTAACGAAAACTTCTACTGACTTGAGGCCGTGCTCCATAGCAGCCTTTGCTGCTGTTTCAGCTGCTGACTGAGCAGCGAATGGAGTAGACTTTCTTGAACCTCTAAATCCGAGTTCGCCGGCACTTGCCCATGAAATCGCATTACCCTGTGTATCAGAAATAGTAACGATTGTGTTGTTAAATGTTGACTGAATATGTGCACTGCCTTTTTCGATATTCTTTCTCTCGCGGCGGCGACGTACAGCCTTCTTTGCTGTTTTAACTGCCATTTACTATGCCCTCCCTTACTTCTTCTTGTTGGCCATTGTCTTACGTGGGCCTTTACGGGTACGAGCGTTTGTCTTAGAACGCTGACCTCTTACTGGCAGGTTCTTTCTGTGACGAAGGCCACGATAACTGCCAATTTCGATAAGTCTCTTGATGTCAAAAGCAACGTCTCTTCTGAGGTCACCTTCAACGCGACAGTTATGGTCAATATATTCTCTTAATTTAGAAACATCTTCTTCTGTGAGATCTCTGACACGAGTGTCAGGATTAACACCAGTTGCAGCAATAATGTCTGTTGCAGTTTTTCTTCCAATACCATAGATGTATGTGAGACCGATCTCAACTCTTTTATCTCTTGGTAAGTCTACACCTGCTATACGAGCCATTTAATTGCACCTCCATTTAAATTTAAAATCAATAGTGACTTCGGATAAACCGAATGTAAATAGTTTTGTGTATTAGCCCTGACGCTGTTTGTGCTTAGGGTTCTCGCAGATTACCATAATTTTACCTTTTCTCTTGATAACCTTGCACTTTTCACAAATTTTCTTTACTGAAGGTCTGACTTTCATTATTTAATCATTCCTTTCCCTTAGTAATAAATAAAATTAATATGATTTAGAGATTACTTAGATCTCCATGTGATTCTGCCTCGTGTCAAATCATACGGTGACATCTCAACAGTAACCTTGTCGCCAGGTAAGATACGAATAAAGTTCATTCGAAGTTTACCGGAAATAACAGCAAGGATTTTATGACCGTTAGGGAGTTCTACGTTGAACTGAGCATTTGGCAGTGCTTCTGTAACTGTACCTTCGATTTCGATAACGTCTTGCTTAGACATGCTTTTCCTCCATAAAACCTTTTAAGTAGTTTTTAATCTGACGGTTAGTTGTGAAATCTTCTGCGACAGTGCTTGTCGCCTCAAGATGTATGATATTTTTACACTTTGGACTTGTGACTTTGCGACGTTTGCCATCACAGATAAGCACTCGTCCGTTATCTAAAATATCGGTGACTACAAAGTAGCCCCCTTTGTCACGACCAGCTTTTGCTCTGACAACAGAGCCTACAACTATATCCATATCCACCTCTTAATCAGGCAATGTAAGAATCATTGGCCCGTCTGGTGTTATAGCAATGGTGTGCTCAAAATGTGCCGACAATGAACCGTCAACGGTTACAACTGTCCACTCATCATCAAGCACTCTGACACGATGGTCGCCCATATTAATCATAGGTTCTATAGCCAGTGTCATACCTGGAATCAGTCGCACTCCTCTGTGAGGAGTACCGAAATTTGGTACGCTTGGTTCTTCGTGCAGTTTCGCACCTACGCCGTGGCCGACGTAATCTCGTACCACCGAGTAACTGCGAGCTTCGGTATACTCTTGCACAGCAGCAGATATATCGCCTACGCGATTACCGGCTACCGCCTGTTTAATCCCCATGAAAAGACTTTCTTTAGTAGCATCAAGGAGAGCTTGTGCTTCCTTAGTGATGTCGCCACACGCAAAAGTGTAGGCATTATCACCGTGATAACCATTTAAGAAAGCACCAACATCAACACTGACGATGTCGCCTTCTTTTAAGATTGTCTTTTTGCTCGGTATACCATGGATAACCACATTATTGACAGAGATACACGCAGAAGCCGGGAATCCGCCATAACCGAGGAACGAAGGGGTTGCCCCCTGTTCCTCGATGTATTTACGGACTATGGTGTCAATCTCATAGGTTGACACACCAGGCTCAATAGCCTCACCTGCTAAGCGTAATGCTCTGGCAGATAACTTGCACGCGTCCTGCATCTGTCTTATTTCGCGTGCAGTCTTGATAACTATCATGCTTAAGCCTCTAATGCTACCATTGTGAGAGCTGTAGTTTCATCGACCTTACCCTGGCCGAATACTACTGAGAGCTTACCCTGAGCTTCATAGTAGCCCTTGAGTGGCTCTGTCTCACTGTGGTAGATTTCAAGACGAGCTTTAACAGTATCAATCTGGTCATCCTTACGCTGAATAAGGGCGCCTGTGCAATCATCGCAGATGCCATCCACTCTTGGCTTTAAGTCAACAATGTGGTATGGTCTTCCGCATTTCTCACATACGCGGCGTCCGGACAGTCTGGTGACAATAACATCGTCAGATACTTCGATATCGATTACCTTGTCGATTCTAACACCCATTTCGTCCAGAGCCTCGGCCTGTGGAATGGTTCTTGGGAAGCCATCAAGAATGAAACCATTCTGACAGTCATCGTTCTGCAGTCTGTCCTTGATGATGCCGATAACAACATCGTCAGGAACAAGCTTGCCGGAATCGATATATGACTTAGCTTTAAGACCCATTTCTGTACCGCTTCTCAGCGCTTCTCTGATAATATTACCAGTCGAAATCTGGGGAATATTCAAACGTTCACTGATGACAGCAGCTTGTGTGCCTTTACCTGCACCAGGAGCGCCTAATAGAATAAGATTCATAATCCTGCTCCTTATTACGCTTAGTCAAGAAATCCTTTGTAATGACGCATCATCATCTGTGACTCAAGCTGTTTAACAGTATCGAGAGCAACACCAACGATAATGATTACTGATGTACCGCCCATTGAAAGTCCCTGAAGGTTTGTTGCACTTGAATAAACGATAGGGAGAATAGCGATCAATGCGAGGAACAATGCGCCGATGAGTGTGATTCTTGACAGAATCTTTGCAATAAAGTCAGCGGTAGGTCTACCTGGACGAATACCAGGGATAGTACCGTTGTTCTGTTTGAGATTGTTAGCCATCTCAATTGGATTATACTGAATAGCTGTATAGAAGTATGCAAACATCAGTATCAATAAGAAGTAAAGTACTGAGTATAACCAGCCTGTTGGGCTAAGAGCCTCGAAGAAGCCTGCCCAGAAACCGCCAGCTTCTGGTTCCCAGAACATTGTGATTGTACTTGGGATAGAAAGAATTGAAGAAGCGAAGATGATTGGCATAACGCCGCCTAAAGTAACCTTGATTGGAAGGTGTGTAGACTGGCCGCCGTACATCTTTCTGCCAACAACTTTCTTTGCATACTGTACAGGAAGTCTTCTTTCTGCATCCTGCATGAATGTGATGATCCAGATAACTGCAAGGAACAGCACAACCCAAATAGGAATAGTAAAGAGGACAGCTCTGCTAGCACCCTCAGCGAGACCACCCCTGAAGTAAGTAACAAGAATGTCAACTGTGTAAGGAAGTCTTGCGATAATACCAGCAAAGAGGAGCATTGAGATACCGTTACCGATACCCTTTTTATTAATCTGTTCGCCGAGCCACATGATAAGAGCAGTACCTGCTGTGAAACAGAGGATAATAACAATAGCTGCAAATAACATTGATACGCTCTCGGTCTTAACTATGCCAGAAGCTTTGAGGTAGAAGAAGAATGCTGTACCCTGGACAAGACCAAGAATTACTGTTACATAACGAGTAATTGTAGCGATTTTCTTTCTGCCGTCTTCGCCTTCTTTTGAAAGTCTTTCAAGAGGAGGGATAGCAACACACAAAAGCTGCATAATGATGGAGCTGTTGATGTATGGTGTAATACCCATAGCGAAGATTGTTGCGTTAGCTAACGCACCACCGGACATAGTGTTCATATATGCAAGGAATGAATCAGCGCCTTCTGCACCTACCTGAGTAAGTGGTTTCATAGCTTCTGAGAGAGCCTGCATATCGAGGAATGGAACAGGGATAACTGAACCAACTCTGAACAGAACGATAATTAATAATGTAAATAAAATTTTCTTTCTAAGGTCAGGAATAGACCATGCGTTTCTAATTGTTTTAAACAATTAAACCACCTCAGCCTTTCCGCCAGCAGCCTCGATCTTTGCCTTAGCAGCTTCAGAATAAGCTGAAACCTTAACAGTAAGCTTCTTTGTAAGATTACCGTTTGAAAGAATCTTAACGCCGTCAAAAGAATTCTTAACAACGCCTGCTTCAACGAGAGCAGCAATATCAACTACTGCACCGTCTTCGAACTTGTTGAGAGTACCCACGTTAACTGAAACAATGTTCTTTGCGAAAATGTTGTTAAAGCCACGTTTTGGGAGACGTCTCTGTAAAGGCATCTGGCCGCCTTCAAAGCCGACACGCATGCCCTTGCCAGATCTAGCCTTCTGACCCTTATGGCCCTTACCGGCTGTTTTACCCTGGCCTGAACCGTGTCCTCTACCGATTCTCTTAACAGACTTCTTTGAGCCCTCAACCGGTGAAAGTTCATGCAACTTCATACTTCTCGCACCTCCTTAGTTTTCTTCAACCACTACGAGGTGGATAATCTTAGATACCTTACCCTGTGTAGAAGCGTTATCCGGCTGAACTGTTACATCGCCGATCTTCTTGAGTCCGAGGGAATGAGCAGTTGCAATCTGGTCCTTCTTAGAACCGATTAAGCTCTTAACTAACTTAATTTTCATATCCTCAAACCTCCCTTAAAGTATCTCTTTTACTGATTTGCCACGAATAGCAGCAACCTGCTCTGCTGTACGTAGTGCCTGAAGACCCTGGAGGGTAGCACGAACTACGTTACAAGGATTGTTTGAACGCAAAGCTTTAGTTCTGATGTCCTTGATACCAACAGCCTCAACGACTGCACGAACAGGGCCACCAGCGATAACACCAGTACCAGGTGCAGCAGGCTTCATAAGAACTCTACCTGCACCGAACTCACCGATGATTTCATGTGGGATTGTTGTACCCTTTAAAGCAACCTTCATGAGGTGCTTCTTAGCGTCCTCGATGCCCTTACGGATAGCATCAGGAACTTCGCTTGCTTTACCAATACCGAAACCTACAGTACCGTTACCGTCACCAACTACTACTAAAGCTGCGAACTTCATAATACGTCCGCCCTTTACTGTCTTAGATACGCGGTTAATAGCAACAACTCTTTCTGTAAGCTCCATTGTGGATGCATCTAAAATATTAGCCAAAGTTATTCCTCCCCTTCCTTAGAAATTGAGGCCGCCCTCACGGGCGCCTTCGGCCAACGCTTGTACACGGCCGTGATAGATGTTACCGCCTCTGTCAAATACAACATCAACGATTTTCTTCTCTGCTGCACGCTCAGCGATGAGCTTGCCGACAGCCTTAGCTGCTTCTTTGTTGGAACCGCCTTCAATGCTCTTATCGAGTGATGAAGCTGCAACGAGTGTTACACCGTTTACGTCATCGATAATCTGAGCATAGATGTTAGCATTGGAGCGGAAAACACAAAGGCGAGGACAATCAGCTGTGCCGCTTACTTTACCACGAACTCTCTTATGACGGAGAGCGCGTGCTGCTTTAGAATCTGGTCTACTTACCATTGTTAATTCACTCCTTTAATTACTTCTTACCGGCTTTTCCTTCCTTACGGCGGATATACTCATCAACGTACTTAATACCTTTGCCCTTATATGGCTCTGGTGGACGTTTTTCTCTAATTTCGGCAGCAAACTGACCAACTTTTTGCTTATCTGCACCGTGAATAATGATTGAGTTTGGACTTGGAACTTCAATTGTGATGTCCTCAGTGTCCTCAAATACAACATTATGTGAGAAACCTAAGTTCATAACGAGCTGTTTACCCTGCTTCTGGCAACGGTAACCAACACCGTTTACCTGAAGTTCTTTCTTGTAACCCTCAGTAACACCAACCATCATGTTAGCGATGAGTGTACGAGTAAGACCATGAAGTGAACGGTTCTGCTTTTCATCGTTAGGACGCTTAACTTCAATAATGCCATCATTAATTTCAACTGTCATAGCAGGGTTGATTTTCTGAGTAAGTGTACCCTTTGGACCCTTAACAGTCATAACGCTGTTTTCGAATTTAACTTCTACACCAGCGGGAATATTTATAGGTTTTCTTCCAATTCGAGACATTTTCGCACCTCCTCTTACCAAACAAATGCGAGAACTTCGCCGCCTACATTCTCTTTTCTAGCCTGACGGTCTGTCATGATGCCCTTAGATGTAGAGATGATAGCGATACCAAGGCCTTTCATAACCTTTGGCATATCCTCAACATTGCTATAGATACGCAAACCTGGCTTTGATACTCTTCTTAAGCCCTGAATTACAGGAGTTTTGCCCTCTGCATACTTGAGAACAACTTTGATCATACCCTGTTTGCCGTCTTCCTCAACTGAGAAACTCTTGATATAACCTTCGTCTAAAAGAATCTGGCAGATAGCCTTCTTCATGTTTGATGAAGGAATTTCGACTGTGTCGTGTTTAGCTGAATTAGCATTACGGATTCGTGTCAGTAAATCAGCTATTGTATCTGTAATCTGCATGATTTAACCTCCTCTAGCTTACCAGCTTGCTTTCTTTACGCCCGGGATTTCGCCTTTGTAAGCGAGCTCACGGAAGCAAATACGACATACACCGAACTTACGAAGGTAGGCGTGTGGTCTACCGCAGATTTTACATCTTGAGTATTCTCTTGTAGAGAACTTCTGTTTTCTCTGCTGCTTATTTTTCATAGCAGTTTTTGCCACAACAATCCCTCCTTACTTTGCAAATGGAGCACCCATGAGTGTGAGTAACTCACGAGCTTCCTCGTCTGTCTTCGCAGTAGTAACAAAACAAATGTCCATACCACGAACTTTGTCAATCTTATCATAGTCGATTTCCGGGAAAATCAGCTGTTCCTTAAGACCCATAGAGTAGTTACCTCTACCGTCAAAAGAGTTTGGATTAATACCACGGAAGTCACGTACTCTTGGGAGAGCAACGTTGAAGAGTCTGTCTAAGAACTCGTACATTCTCTCGCCTCTGAGTGTAACCTTAGCGCCGATTGGCATACCCTCTCTGAGCTTAAAGTTAGCAACTGACTTTCTAGCCTTACAGATCATAGCCTTCTGGCCTGTGATCTGACCGAGATCAGAAATAATTGCATCCATAGCCTTAGGGTTGTCTTTAACTTCACCTGCGCCTACGTTAATAACGATTTTATCAAGCTTTGGAATCTGCATAACGCTCTTGTAGGAGAATTTCTTCATAAGAGCAGGTGCAACTTCTTTAGCATAGAATTCCTTAAGTCTAGCCATTTCTTATATCCTCCTTAGATTTCTTCGCCGCACTTTTTGCAGATGCGACCCTTTGAGCCATCTTCATAGAGCTTGTGGCCTATTCTAGTTGGCTGCTTGCAGCGTGGGCAAACGAGCTGTACTTTAGAAGCGTACATAGCACCCTCTGCCTTAATGATTCCGCCAGGTTCGCCCATTCTTCTAGGCTTAACATGCTTAGAAACCATGTTTACCTTTTCAACAATGACCTTACCCTCTTTTGGGCTAACAGCGAGAACCTCGCCCTTCTTGCCCTTATCTTTACCGCTTAATACTACAACGGTGTCACCTGTTTTAACATGAACTTTACTCATTATGACACCTCCATTATATTACTTCCGGAGCAAGAGAAAGAATCTTCATGTAATCTTTGTCACGAAGCTCTCTAGCAACCGGTCCGAAGATACGAGTACCACGTGGGTTCTTATCTTCCTTAATGATAACTGCTGCGTTTTCATCGAAGCGGATGTAAGTGCCGTCATCACGTCTTACGCCCTTTGCAGAACGTACTACTACTGCTCTTACAACGTCGCCCTTCTTAACAACGCCGCCTGGTGCTGCTTTCTTTACAGAAGCAACTATTACATCGCCAATATTGGCATATCTTCTCCTGGTACCGCCAAGAACACGAATGCACATAAGTTCTTTTGCGCCGGTGTTGTCGGCTACCTTGAGATAAGTCTGCTGTTGAATCACAGTGTGTTCCTCCTTTTTCTCAAGCCAAAATTACTTAGCTTTCTCAATAATCTCGACGAGTCTCCATCTCTTATCCTTAGAAAGAGGACGGGTCTCCATAACCTTTACGCGATCGCCTATGCCAGCCTCATTATTCTCATCATGAGCCTTAAGACGAACTGTGCGCTTAACGACTTTGTTGTACAGTGGGTGTTTTACACTGTCTTCGATAGCAACAACGATTGTTTTGTCCATTTTGTCAGAAACAACCTTGCCTATCTGTGTTTTTCTCATATTTCTTTCGTTCATAATCTGCGTCCTCCTCCCTTATGCTTCATCAGCGAGTTCACGGATCACGGTTGAAACGCGAGCAATGTCTCTCTTGACAGCTGTGATACGCATTGGGTTTTCGAGCTGGTTAATAGCAAGCTGGAAACGAAGGTTGAAAAG
>JAUMXP010000055.1:0-5631 GCA_030529125.1 Eubacteriales bacterium
AGGCATTAGTATACAAATACTTGGAGAAAATCGGCTTGGATGCTCAAGGATACTCCTGTCATAAATTAAGACACACAGCGGCAACACTGATGTATCAACACGGTAATGTTGATATAAGAGTATTAAAAGAAATACTCGGCCATGAAAACTTAGGCACTACTGAAATCTACACACATCTTAATACTAAGCAGATGGAAAATGCTGCTAACTCCACCCCACTCTCAAAGATAAAACAGAAAAAACAGTAATAAAAAACTCCGATGATTAATCTCATCGGAGTTTTACTTTTATTTTGTATCAAATTTAAAATCATCAGTAAAATCAAAAGTAGCAAAGTAATCATCAAGTGTCTCAGCTCTTCTGATAAGCTTATGTGAGCCATCTTCACATAACAAAACTTCTGCACTTCTGAGTTTACCATTATAATTATAGCCCATTGAGTAGCCATGAGCACCGGTATCGTGAATAAACATAATATCGCCATTTTCAACCTTAGGTAACATTCTGTCTATAGCGAACTTATCATTATTTTCACACAAACCGCCTGTAACATCATACTTGTACTCACAAGGCTCATTTTCTTTACCTAAAACAGAAATATGGTGATAAGAACCATACATAGCTGGACGCATGAGGTTTGCTGCACATGCATCTAAACCAAGGTACTCCTTGTAGATGTGTTTCTGATGCATACAAGTAGAAATAAGCGCGCCGTATGGTGCAAGCATATATCTACCAAGCTCAGCAAATATAGCAACATCGCCCATTGAATTAGGAACTAAGATTTCTTCGAACTTCTGTCTTACACCTTCACCGATAATCTCGATGTCTGTAGTAGGTTCGTCAGGCTTGTAGTCAACGCCAATACCACCGGAGAGGTTGATAAACGCAATATGCACGCCTGTCTTCTCTTTCAGTCTTACAGCAAGGTTAAACAGGATGCCTGCTAATTCAGAGTAATATTTATTACTTACGGTATTAGATGCTAAAAACGCATGAATACCAAAGTGCTCAGCACCAGCTTCTTTAAGCTCTATGAAAGCCTGAGCCATCTGTTCTTCAGACATACCATACTTAGCATCCCCTGGATTATCCATGACCTGAACGCCGTCTTCGCTGGCAGCTAAACTGAAAATACCACCCGGATTGTAACGACAACATACAGTTTTAGGAACACCACAAACTCTCTTTAAGAATGGCACAAAATTATAGTCATCAAGGTTGATGTAAGCGCCCATATCGTACGCTTTCTGCATATCTTCCTCAGGAGTTACGTTTGATGAGAACATAACGTCTGAGCCAGTCAGACCACATGCTTCAGCCATAATAAGCTCAGAAAGTGATGAACAGTCAGCGCCACAACCCTCTTCTTTGAGAATCTTGAGCAAGTATGGGTTTGGAGTTGCTTTTACTGCGAAATACTCTTTGAAACCTTTGTTCCATGAGAAAGCTTTGTATAGTCTTCTGGCATTTTCTCTGATACCTTTCTCGTCATACAGATGAAAAGGTGTTGGAATATCTTTGATAATATTCTTAGCCTGATCTAAAGTAATAAATGGTTTTTTCTGCATAATTATCACCTACACTGTCAATTAGTAATTTTCTACATAGCGACTAATCGCTTCTCTGATCTCCTCTGTTCCCTCGCCGTTTAAAGCAGAGAAAGGATACAGTTTTATATCTTCATAATCAGATAAAATCTCGTTAAGTCGGTCTAAGCTCTGTTTTTGAGCAGTTTTCTTGAGTTTATCCTTTTTAGTAAGAACAATAATAAAGTCAAAACCGTTATGATACAAGAAATTAATCATGTCCATATCGTCTTTTGTCGGAGGATGTCTCATATCAACTATCTGCACAACAAGGCAGAAGTTTCTATCCTGAGCAAAATAACCCTCCATAAGCTCAGCCCAACGTTCCTTTTATTTATGTGACACTTTTGCATTTCCTTAACATGGTAAATCAACTAAACAAAACTTGTACACATCTAAAAAGTTGATTGTAGCTGTTTTTCCGGGAGTAGCACTTACTCGAGCGAGAGCTTTTCTATTAACGAGCTTGTTGATTAATGAAGATTTACCAACATTAGAACGTCCTGAAAAAATAACCTCAGGCTTATCAGAAAGATGTAATTGTTTAGATGTACCTGCCGCAGAAATAAACTCTGCTTTATTAAAATTAATCATGCTATCTCCCCTTTCTTTACTGAGTGATAGAAGTTCTCTTAGAAGTTTTCTGTGTATTAATAATAATACCGCTGTTCTTCTGTTTTTCTGTTGCTTTGGTAGCCTTTTTTACTGCAAGATTAATAACTTCATCAATAGAACTTACAGGAATAAAATTGATGTGGTCTTTAATAGTGCTATCAATCTCGACTAAATCACGCTCATTTTCCTTAGGGATAATGACATTACGAATACCTGCTTTATATGCAGCCATAGATTTCTCTTTGAGGCCGCCTATCGCAAGAACTCTACCGAGTAGTGTAATTTCACCTGTCATTGCAAAATCGTGTCTGACAGGATTACAGGTCAAAGCAGAGTATATCGCACAAGCCATCGTAATACCGGCTGAAGGGCCGTCTTTAGGTACTGCGCCTTCAGGGGCGTGAATATGTATATCGCAATTCTTGTAAAAATCAGGATCAATGTTGAACATATTGGCTCTTGAGCGAATACAAGTAATAGCAGCTTTCGCTGATTCTTGCATTACATCTCCTAAAGAACCAGTGAGTTCAATTTTACCACTGCCCGGCATAACCGCACATTCGATTGGTAAAAGCGTACCGCCGACAGAAGTCCACGCTAAGCCGTTAACTACACCGATCTGATCTTTCTTCTGCTTAGAATCGTCTACATACTTAAAAGGTCCCAGCAAAGCTTCGAGATCTTTGTCAGTGACTTTAACTGATGAGGCGCTATTATCAACAATCTTTACTGCAGACTTACGCATAACAGACGCTATTGTGCGTTCTAATGTACGAACACCTGCTTCTCTGGTATAAGAGTCGATAAGTGTATAAATAGCTTTGTCGGTTATTTTAAACGTCTTATTAGTAAGACCGTTTAGTTCAAGTTGTTTTTTGACAAGATGTTTTTTAGCAATATAAAACTTTTCTTGTCTTGTATATGAGTCAAGCTCAATAACTTCCATTCTGTCCCTAAGCGGAGCAGGGATAGCATCATAATCATTAGCAGTAGTTATAAACATTACATTGGATAAGTCAAACGGCATATCAATATAATGATCCTGGAATGAATGATTCTGCTCAGCATCTAAAACTTCTAATAAAGCAGATGTAGGATCTCCTTTATAGTCATTGGAGAGCTTGTCTATCTCGTCTAAAATCAGGAGCGGATTGTTAACCTTGCTCTTCTTAATAGCGTTGATAATTCTACCCGGCATAGAACCGATATATGTTCTTCTATGTCCACGGATTTCAGCTTCGTCTTTTACACCGCCAAGAGCAATACGCTCACTCTTTCTGTTAATAGCTGTAGCAATACTCTGTGCAATAGAAGTCTTACCAACACCAGGTGGTCCGACTAAACAGATAATCTGACCTTTAGCTTTATCTGTAAGCTTTCTAACAGCAAGTTGTTCTATAATACGCTCTTTCACTTTAGTTAAACCGTAGTGGTTTTTGTCAAGTGTTTTACGTACATTTTCAAGTTCGATAATCTCATCTGTTTTCTCATTCCATGGTAATTCTAAACAAGTATCAATGTATGTACGTATTACTGAAGCTTCGTTGCTACCATAAGGTGTTTTTTCGAGCTTTGAGCATTCTTTTAGTAATGCGTTTTTATTCTCTTGTGGAATATTAAGTTCTTCTATTTTATCTCTTAACTTTTTGCTTTCGCTCTCAGGAGAGTCATCTTGACCCAACTCTTCCTCTATAGTGCGGAGCTGTTCTCTCAGAAAATACTCACGCTGAGAAATATCGATTTTCTCTTTAGTTTTATCTAAGATTTCCTGTTCAATTTCAAGTATATAAATCTCGTTCTGCAGGGCATCAATAAGGGTTTCGAGTCTATCTGAAACATCAATAGTTTCTAAAACGCTCTGTTTTATATTATTATCGATTACAACATTACCTGCAACATAGTCAGCTAATTCACCAGCGTTTGTACTCAGTCCTATCTTAAACAGAATATCTGATGGAAGCTTAGGTGTCAGATCCATATAGTTTTCAAATGTTTCCTTCAAAAGTCTGACTAACGCAAGCTCACGCGCTGTATTGATGCGTTTTTTATCTTTAATCGGAGAGATAACAGCCTCCATATGAGAGTCATTATCTATAGGCTCAACAATTCTTGCTCTGTACTGACCTTCAACAACTACCCTAGTGATGTCGTCAGGCTGTTTTAACACCTGAATAATCTTGCATACAACGCCAACACCGTAAATATCATCGTATGTCGGATCAGATACAGAAGCATCTTTCTGAGATGTTAAGAATATCTGCTGATCGACATCCATTGCCTTAGCGATTGCAAGTGCAGATTTCTTTCTGCCAACATCAAAATGCAGCATCATCTTAGGAAAAACAACAAGACCTCTTAGAGGTAATACAGGAATATTAAATTTTACCTGTTGGGATTGTGACATAAAAATCACCTCAAAAAATTCAGGCTGCATGCCAATCACATCATGACACACAGCCTATAAATTTTAAAAATCAAGATGCGTTATTTTTACTATGCTTAAGTGTCTTATCATCGGAAATATCAATATCTATTTTAATAGAATTCTTTTTATTTCTGATGATAACAGCGTCTGCCCCATCTGTGACAGTTTCCTTTTTGATAATAATTTTATCTATAGTTACATCTGAAGGTGTTTCAAACATCAAATCTTTCAAGAGGGATTCTAGAATACCACGAATACCTCTGGCACCGGTTTTCTGTTCTTTAGCTTGTTTTGCAATAGCAATCAAAGCATCATCTTCAAATGTAATCTCAACATTATCAAGCGCAAATAAATGCTTATACTGAGCAATAACCGAGTTCTTAGGAACAGTAAGGATCTTAACTAATGAATCAACGTCTAAACCTGATAAAGCAGTAATAACAGGCAAACGACCAATAAGCTCAGGGATAATACCGTATTTCACAAGGTCGTGTGCTACAACTTCGCTCATCCAAGCTGTTTCATCGAGCTCAGTTCTATCCTGAATAGTTGATTCAAAGCCAAGTGTTGAAGAACCGCGTCTTTTAGCAACTATCTTCTCTAAGCCGTCAAAAGCACCACCACATATAAACAGAATGTTCTTAGTATCAATCTGTAAGAACTCCTGTTGCGGATGCTTTCTGCCACCCTGAGGAGGAACGTTAGCAACAGTACCTTCAACGATTTTAAGTAAAGCCTGCTGTACACCTTCACCGCTAACATCACGTGTGATGGACGGATTCTCAGATTTTCTGGCAATCTTATCAATTTCATCAATATAGATGATACCACGCTCAGCTTTTTCAATATCAAAATCAGCCGCTTGTATCAATTTTAAGAGTATATTCTCAACGTCCTCACCCACATAGCCTGCCTCTGTTAAGGTAGTGGCATCTGCAATAGCAAAAGGTACGTCTAGAGCTTTAGCTAAAGTCTGTGCGAGTAATGTTTTACCAACACCTG
>JAUMXP010000055.1:5641-9535 GCA_030529125.1 Eubacteriales bacterium
CTAATAACAGAACATTACTCTTAGCAAACTCTACACTATCGTCACTGTTGAAAACTCTCTTGTAGTGATTATAAACAGCAACAGCCAAGGTTTTCTTAGCATCATCCTGTCCGATTACATATTCGTCAAGGATAGCTTTGATTTCCTGTGGTTTTAAAAGCACAGACATATTTTTCTTGTTGTACTGTTTATTATTAATTGATTCAAATTCATTGTCTTCCAGAATAGACATACAAAGGTCAACACACTGGTCACAGATATAAACACCGTTACCGGCAATCAATCTGCCAACAGCTTCTTGTGGTTTACCACAGAATGAACAATATATGTTATCCTCCGGTTTCTTTCCAGACATAACAGACTCCTAATTTATCTCTTTTCGATTACTTTATCAATAAGGCCATATTCAAGCGCCTGCTGTGCAGTCATAAAATTATCACGCTCAGTATCACGTGCAATAACTTCAACAGGCTGACCTGTATTCATAGCAAGAATCTCGTTGAGCTTCTGCTTAGTGTGAAGAATATGTTTAGTATGAATTTCGATATCAGTAGCCTGACCTCTAGCGCCGCCAGATGGCTGGTGAATCATAATATCACTGTTAGGAAGTGCGTATCTCTTGCCTTTAGTACCAGCTGAAAGCAAGAAAGCACCCATAGAAGCAGCCATACCCATACAGATAGTAGATACATCGCATTTGATGTACTGCATTGTATCGTAAATCGCAAGACCATCAGTAACAGAACCACCAGGACTGTTAATATAAAGACTGATATCCTTGTTAGGATCCTGTCCCTCAAGATATAAAAGCTGTGCAACAACTAAGCTAGCTGTAGTAGCATTAACTTCTTCGTTGAGCATAATGATTCTATCATTAAGTAAACGAGAGAAAATATCGTAAGAACGCTCACCGCGATTTGTTTGTTCAACAACATAAGGTACTAAACTCATGTCAATGACTCCTTCCAAAAATTAATCTTATATTAATTATAGTGCAAAAATTAATTATTTAATCTCTGCATTGTCCTTAACGAACTTCATAGCTTTCTCAACAGCAAGATCCTGTGTGATAGCATCAAGTGGAAGAACTTCCTTAACCTTGTCAGCCTCCATCTGATAAGCTTCAGCAAGTCTACTGTATTCAGCTTCGATTTCTTCCTCAGTTGGTGTGATAGATTCGAGCTTAACAATCTTTTCGAGTGCAAGTCTCATCTTAACACGTCTCTGAGCTTCAGGGAGATACATCTCTTTAACAGCATCAGGAGCCATACCTGTATACTGCATATATGTGTTGAGATCCATACCCTGTGAACGAAGTCTCATGTCAAACTCTCTGAGCATAGTGTTAACTTCGTTTTCATACATAGCCTCAGGAATTTCACCCTCAACATTCTCTAATACTTTCTCAACGAGCTGATCGTCAACATCTTTTTCAGCTTCAGCTTCAAGTCTCTTAGCTATATTTTCCTTGATTTCTTCTTTATATTCATCAAGTGTGTCTTTATCACTTACGTCCTTAACGAACTCATCGTCAACTTCTGGGAGTTCCTTAACTTTGATTTCGTGGATAGTAATCTTGAATTCAGCATCCTTACCCTTGAGCTCGTCTGAATGATACTCTTCAGGGAACTTAACATTGATAGAGAACTCTTCGTCAGTGTTGTGACC
Source organism: Eubacteriales bacterium (assembly GCA_030529125.1). Classification (GTDB taxonomy): domain Bacteria; phylum Bacillota; class Clostridia; order Oscillospirales; family Acutalibacteraceae; genus Ruminococcoides. The sequence goes on from JAUMXP010000055.1 coordinate 7,310, forward strand.
AACGAGCTGCTCTTCAAAACCAGGGATAAAGTTACCGCTGCCAAGCTCGAGGTTGAAGTTTTCAGCCTTGCCACCTTCAAAAGCAACGCCGTCTACAAAACCTTCGAAGTCGATTACAGTAACATCGCCCATCTGAGCTGCTCTGTCTTCAACAGTAACCATACGGCTGTTTCTATCTCTTACTTTATCGATCTCTTCGTTAATGAGTTCGTCAGTAACTTCTGTTGATTTCTTTGTGATGTTGATACCCTTGTAGTTCTTAACTTCGATTTCTGGTTCAACAATACATGTAGCTTTAAATGTAAAGCCCTCAGCAGATACTTCAACAACATCTAAAGCAGTAACAGAAACGAGCTTGAGCTGTGCTTCTTTAGCAGCAGCCTCTAATGCCTCTGGATAGCATTCCTGCATAGCGTCATCGTAGAATACGTCAGCACCATACATCTTTTCGATGATGTTGCGTGGAGCTTTACCTTTTCTGAAACCTGGTACGTTGATTGTCTTAACCTGCTTCTTGTAAACCTTAGATACAGCAGCAGCGAAAACTTCCTTCTCTACTGCAACTGTAAGTTCGTATGTGTTTGTCTCTGTCTTATTTGATGATACTAAATTCATTTGAATTCCTCCTCATTTTTACACTCGTATTAATATACCATACATAGGTAAAAAATACTATAATAAATTGTAAATTAATTCTTAATTTCTAACTAAAACTGGCATAAAATCAATGTAATCAGTCGCAATAAGGTGCATATTAATACCCTTATACATACCGGTCACAGCATTTTTATGTGTATGAGCGCCGTGTAGATGTCCATAATAACACTCTTTGATGTTATATGAAAGCAAGGTATCCATGATTTCTTTACATTCAAGATCACCATACACAGGTGGGTAATGCAAGAAAACTATCGGAGTGTTCACGCTATCTTTAGCGCTATCGAGCGATAATTTAAGCCTACCCACTTCCCTGTTGATAACTTTAATATCAGCTTGTGATTCAGCGTCGTAATACCAACCACGTGATCCGCAAATCGTAAAACCATCTACTTCAAACGAGTTGTTGAAAAGAATCTTGATAGTATCGAAGTTGTTAACCTCTAAATAATCATCGATTTTCTTTTTAGTAGCCCACCAGTAGTCATGGTTACCTTTAAGCAAGATTTTCTGACCAGGTAGTGAGTTAAGAAAAGAAAAATCAGCATAACACTCTTCTAACTTCATAGCCCAGGAAATATCCCCTGCTACTACAACAGTGTCGTTATCAGTTATCAGAGCTCTCCAATTCTTTTCAAGTCTTTCGCTGTAATCCTGCCAACCTTTGAAAATATCCATCGGTTTATCAGTGCCTTTGGACAAATGCAAATCGGCTATAGCATATAAAGCCATTACTTAACACCTAAAGCGTTGAAAACAACATCTTTCATGTTTTCTTTATCAGTTACATTATTAAATCTAGCAGTCATTCCCTTAAGCTCAGCTATTGGTGCAGGAACTTTAGTAGCAGAAATAGAATGTAACATATCTACCATATCAAACTCGTTCTCAGGAAGATTGTCAGAAGACATAGCTTCTAATACTGACTTTGAGAATTTATATGGGCTAGCTGTTGAAGCAATAACTGCTGGTGTCTTATCTCTTGTGTTATCAACATAATCGTTGTACACAGCAACAGCAACCGCTGTGTGAGTATCACATAAGTAGTTTTTCTCATCAAAGAGATTCTTGATTGTAGCTTTTGTGTTTGCTTCATCACAGAAACCACCATAGAATGATTCTTTGATTTTATCTTTAACTTCAGACGGTACTTCATACATACCCTCAGTCTTAAGCTTAGTCATAAGTTCATTGACTAATTTATCGTTATTACCAGATAACTTGTAGATAAGACGCTCAAGGTTACTACTTACCAAAATATCCATTGATGGAGAAATAGTTGTATAGAAGTCTCTATTCTTATCGTAAACACCTGTGTTGATAAAATCTGTCAATACGTTGTTTGAGTTAGAAGCACAAATAAACTTCTTAACAGGTAAGCCCATTTCGTAAGCATAATAAGCAGCTAAGATGTTACCAAAGTTACCTGTTGGTACAACAACGTTAATCTTATCTCCGAGAGTAATTTTACCGCTGTTCACCATATCGCAGTAAGCAGACACATAGTAAACGATCTGTGGTAAAAGTCTACCCCAGTTAATAGAGTTAGCACTCGAGAACATCATACCA
>JAUMXP010000209.1 GCA_030529125.1 Eubacteriales bacterium
TCATTCACTATCAATTTAATATTTTATTTTGTCTAAACTTTGGGGTTCACTTCACATTGGGAGCCTTTACTATTTAGCATCTGATTAATTATTCTTATTTTTGTGTATCAATATATTATTTGAATATAAAAAGCTGAGTACCGCCATAGAGATAATAACTACATATCCGATAAAGCTGAACACATCAGGTACCTGATCAAAAGCAATAAATCCAAGCCCTGCCGCAAAAATAACCTGTGAAAAATCATAGACAGAAATTTCTTTTGGCGGAGCGTTCTTATAAGCCAAAGTTATCATAAACTGTCCTGCTGCCGCAGACAAGCCTGCGCATAAAAGCATACTCAGTTGGTACACGCTCATTGGCTCGTAATAAATGATAGTAAACGGCAGAGAAATCAATGTGCTTACAAGGGAGAAGAAGAACACTATATAAGCGCCACTTTCCCCGTTAACACTGAGTTTTCTCACACAGGCATAAGCAGCACCTGCACACACACCACCCATAAAACCAATCAATGCATCAAGCATAGCTGCATTGTGAAAACTCGGCTTAATCACAAATAAACTGCCACAAAATGCGCCAACTACTAATAAAATCTGAAAAAACTTCGGTTTTTCTCTTAAAATAATAAAAGAAAAAATAATAGCAAAAAACGGTGACATTTTATTTAAAATTGATGCATCACTGAGCAACAGATTATCTACTGCATAAAAATTGCAGAAAACACCCGTAAGTCCTAAAAGCGTGCGTAAAACAAGAAACACAAGATTACTGCTACTATTAGGTTTGAAAGACTCTTTATTCTTAATCAGAATTATAAACGCAATTATAGCAGCTATCACATTTCTGAAAAACATCTTCTGAAAAGTCGGCAAATCGCCTGACAATCGCACAAACATTCCCATCAATGCAAATGAAAAAGCTGATATAATCAAGAAAACAATTGCTTTATTCTTTGTATTTATCTTCACATTATCACTTCCACACAGCATTATACACCGATTGATTGAAAATTTCAAAATATATGTTATAATTTAGAAGATTTCACTTAAGAGGTGTACAATGATTACATTATTAAAGAAACTGTTTATCAAAGGTAACAAAGACGAAGCTCAGAACAGGCGTGCATTAGGCGTGCTATGCAGTAGTGTCGGAATCTTCCTGAACATTCTGCTTTTTTCAATCAAGTATTTTGCAGGTCTTATCAGCGGTTCTATCGCTATTACTGCTGATGCGTTCAACAACTTAAGCGATGCCGGCTCATCGTTCATAGCGCTTATTGGCTTCAAATTTGCGGGAATGAAGCCAGACACCAAGCATCCATTCGGACATGGCCGAATAGAGTATCTGTCAGGTCTTGGTATATCAATCGCTATTATTGTTGTTGCTGTGGAGCTGTTCACAACTTCAATCGAAAAAGTATTAGACCCACAGAATTTCGAGTCAAGCCCTCTTGCTATGGGTATTCTGATTGTTTCTATATGCATTAAAATGTATATGTTCTTCTACAATCATTCTATCGGTAAGAAGATTAAATCAGCAGGTATGAAAGCAACTGCAATGGACTGCATCACTGACTCTATCGCTACATTTGCTGTTTTAGTATCAATGATTCTTTCATATTTCACAGATATTAACATTGACGGATACTGCGGTATACTGGTATCGCTGTTCATCCTCTACGCAGGCATCAACTCTGCAAAAGATACCCTCGCACCGCTATTAGGCACAAAACCTGATGAAGACCTTGTTGATAATATCTACTCAATTGTCAAAAGCTACGACGTAGTCCTTGGTATACATGATTTAGTAGTACACGACTACGGCCCTGGCAGACAGATCATCTCACTCCACGCTGAAGTAGATGGTACAAAAGACATTTTCCATGTTCACGATATTATAGATAATATAGAAAAAGAACTGTATGATAAGCTGTCAATAGAAGCAACTATTCACATGGACCCTATCGACATACATACAGAAAGTGTAATAAAAACTAAAGAAGAGCTCACAAAACTTATCGCAGAGTTCCACAAAGATGCAACCATACACGACTTCAGAATGGTACCGGGTACTACCCACACTAATTTGATTTTCGATGTTGTTGTTCCTTTTGAAGTCAAGATGAACAACGAAGAAATCACAAACGCAATTCAGCAGCTTGTGTCGAGTCACTGGGAAAACTATAACATTGTAATGACTA